>JAHIZU010000122.1 GCA_018814265.1 Candidatus Margulisiibacteriota bacterium
ACATTAATATAATAAAATAATGGAATGTCGGGATCCCGATTTGGCGAAGCCAACATCGGGAGATCCTCCTCGGCTCCATTTTAGATAGTAGAAAGTAGACAGTTGAGCGTAGAACACAGGAATTATCCTACGCTCAACGTTCTACGATCTAATTCCTATCCCAGTCCAAACTCCTTAAGTTCACTTGCCCATTTCCAGTATTTCTTAGGTATCATTCTCTTTAAATAGCGGATATTTCTCCGTTGAGGAATGAACTGTGTTTTATAGAACGTGAGCCAATACTTCTCAAATTCGTCTTTTTTCTCCGGTAGCCTTATCCTTTTTACGCCTGCCTGCCGGCAGGCAGGGTTTATCTTTTCTTGAAAAATCTCGTTATCACGACCAATATAAACGTCTTCACCAAAGACCAGCATAATATTATATTGCGGGAATCGATGGATAAAGTGCTGCATGATCATCTCGGAGGTCTGGTGCTTGATCTCGAATTCACCGAACAGGACCCGATGCTGGTCAACCGGTCTTAACCGGATAAAAGAGATGGCCCGGCCGTATTCCCAGCGCACCTGACGGGCCAATTCACGGAATTTCTTGGCCTCAGCTGATATTTTGCACAGAACATAGGTGTAACCTTTTTCTTCGACCTGTTCAATGACCTTATCAATTATTCGGTATTTGATCGGATCGCGATGGAGCAGGGCGGAGAATATCTCCCGCTTAAATAGCCTTTTTGCCTGGGGATCTTTGGCCTGTTTGATCCTGCTCAGCCGGTCATCTATTTCCGTTTCCTGAAAGCAGGTCTTTATATCGTTAAATAAATTTAATTGTTCCATGTTAGTAATTTAGGAGCTTCCTGATATGCTAAGGAACTTGACTTGGTCTGAAAGAGCTCCAACTGCTTTACAGTCATAATATTCTTGATACTGCCCTGGGCCTTGCCGTTTATTAATAGAAATGGTTTGGCCCTTTTTGTTACCACCCCCAGGTTCTTCAGCTCGTTTATATCCGTAAAATGATGCTCTTTTCTGGCTCGCCAGATCCGTCTGGCTGATGTTGGGCCGACTCCTGGGATCCTTAACAGCATTTTATAGGGAACTTTGTTGATCTCAACCGGGAATTTATCAACATTGTTCAGGGCCGCGACCATTTTGGGGTCATAGTCCAAGGAAAGATTCTGATCCTTTTGCAGAACAATATCATCAAGAGCAAATTCATAAAATCTCATGAGCCAATCTGCCTGATATAGTCTATGTTCACGGAGTAAGGGGGTAGGGGATAGAGCATAGGGATTAGGGGGGATAAAAGCACTAAAGTAAGCACGTTTGAGATCCTTCTTCTTATATAGCCAGTTCGTGGTGCGCAGGAGTTCTGCGTCGGATTCCCCGGCAGCACCGACGACAAACTGGGTGGTCTGGCCGGCTTTTAATAATCCTTTTTTGATCTGTTTTTGAATAGCATTGATCGGCTGGACCAGGTCGAGCATGAAGTTTTTTTCTGAGGCGATAAGTTTTAATCGGTCCGGGTTAGGGCTTTCCAGATTAACAGACATTCTGTCAGCTAATTGCGCGCCGCGCTCGATCAGATCCGGTGAAGTATGCGGCAGGGCTTTGAGGTGGACATATCCATTATAATTGTATTTATAGCGCAGGATCTCCAGCGTTTGGATCATCTTGCCCATGGTGTAAGTGGTATTCTTTTGCACTGCCGAGCTTAGAAATATGCCTTCAAGATAGTTGCGGCGATAAAGTTCCAGAAACAATTTAGCCAGTTCTTCCGGCTCAAAACTGGCGCGCTGAAAGTCATTGTTGGCCCGGTTAACACAATATTGGCAATTATTCTTGCAGGAATTGGTCATTAAGACCTTTAAAAGGGACACACAGCGGCCATCCGGCGTGTAACTGTGGCAGATGCCGGCTGGCGCGTTGCTGCCGATATAGTTTTGGTTTTTTGGCCGGCGTTTAGGGGCTGCTGTTGAGGCGCAGATATCGTACTTAGCCGCGCTGCCTAATATTTCAAGCTTTTGCTCTGTATCCAGTTTTTTCATGAAT
>JAHIZU010000123.1 GCA_018814265.1 Candidatus Margulisiibacteriota bacterium
ACCATCTGACGCAGTCGCAAAAACTCTTTTCCCATGCCGGATTTGGGTTAGGTTTTTAATGATTTAACGATCCGGCTTATGGTTAGATTTTAGATGATTTGATTCGCCCCCTTGACTAATTCGCTATGAGTGTATAATGTATTATGATCAAACCTTAATGTAAACTGGGAAGGAGCAGGACCAATGATCGAACGCATGACCAGAGAAGACCAAGAGAAACTAAAGAAAAAGCTTGAAGCACTCAAGAAGAAACGGCCCATAATATCCAAGGCGATCGGCGAGGCTCGTGACCACGGGGACCTCAAGGAGAATTCCGCTTACCATGCTGCCAAAGAGGAGCAGGGCTTAAATGAAATGATGATCAGGGACCTGGAAGCCAAGCTTGACAGCGCGATGATCGTGGCAAAGGCTGAACTGTCCGGCGGCGGTGGCGTTAGTCTCGGTTCTATTGTCAGGCTCAAGGCGCTTGATAATGGTCAGGAATTTGAATATACGCTTGTCTCAGAAATGGACGCGGATGTTCTGGAAAACAAGATCTCGCCCCAATCACCAATTGGCGGCGCCATAATTAAGCAAAAAAAAGGCGCGGTGGTCGAGGTCGAAGTCCCGCGGGGGCTGGTTAAATATAAGATACTCGAGATCAAGTGAGCCTTTGTCTTTGATCAACTAGACGTGTTATAATCTCGATTGAGGTGATGAAATAATGAAAAGTAAATCAGCAAAGACTCTTGGGGTATTATGGATCGCGTTCTTTGGGCTCGTATTTTTGGCTTTATTGGTCAAAGGTTGTGGACAGTCAACAAACACTGGCTCGGGATCGGTTTCCAGCACAATTGCCTTTTACACGGAGGCTAGTAATACTACCCCGGTATTTATTCCTTCTGCCAGAGTAACGGCCGCCAGCACCTGGGAAAGCGGCAATACGATGTATGGAGTGTTTTATGCTTTAAGGGAGTATCTACATCCTCAAGACGAGGGCGTGATTGACCGCGCAAATCTTTATCGGCTCCTGTACGATGTTGAAACTCTTTTAAACGCTATGTCTAGCGAAGTTGTTGCGCTGGCTACTCCGGAAGTCATTGTTCCGCCATTTAATTTTGGCAATAACGCCACGTATGAAACAGCGGTCAACGACGCGACCAACGAAAGAGCCGCTGCCGTCATCACCTCCGGTACGACTACCAGGGGGATTGTGACCTGGATCTGGCGCGATACAGCTGATCCTAATCATAATGAATATGGTGTGCTTGAAGCATCCATGAACAATGCCACTAAAGATCTAAGCGTTGATTTTATCTTCTGTGTTGACTATAACGCTAGTGATACTCTTTGTGACTATAATAACCGGACCAAGATATCCGGTAATTCAGGCACCCATGCTTTTGAGTTTGTCCAGACCATTGCCGGGGCAACCGCGGTTAATTCGCAGCTGGTGGGCAAAGGCGTATCTCAGGGCGCCGGGGAAAATTTTCTCCTTAAAATAATGAACAGCAACAACGACGGTTTTTCCTCAGCGCGTTATCTGGTGGTCAGCGCGGAAGCGACTGAGACTACCTTGATGAATTTTGATGTCTCAAGCGAAGCATTCACTGATCCTGCTTCCTTGTCCGCTAGCGTGGCAAGTTATAAGGATTATGTGGTGAATACGCCGTTCTTTGCTTTTTCCGATATCCTGTCCAATACAGCGGCTCTGAATGCGGGGAACCCCCAGGCAGGGACGATTTATCTAAATTATTAAGCAGCGCTAATACTCTGTTAAAACCAACAGCGGCCAGATCAATCTGGCCGCTTGCTTCTAGGCTTTCTCGTCGATAACTGATATAATTAAGGCATGCCTTTCCTGCCGGTCGATAAATCAGAAATTAAAGAACCGCTGGATATTATTTTGGTCAGCGGCGATGCTTACGTTGACCATCCCAGCTTTGGCACGGCCCTGATTGGCCGCTACTTAGAGTCACAAGGTTTCTCTGTTGGGATTATTGCCCAACCGGACTGGAAAAACGACGCTGACTTTATTAAATTAGGCAAACCAAGACTTTTCTTTGCTGTTTCTGCCGGCAATCTTGATTCAATGGTGGCCA
>JAHIZU010000124.1 GCA_018814265.1 Candidatus Margulisiibacteriota bacterium
CGGTTTCCTTGAATTTGGAAGCCGCGACGTTTAGTCGCAGGCTTCCAAAATTAGGAGGCTAAAATGAAAAGAGTACTATTGAGTTCCTTGGTTGTTCTGCTGCTGGTTTCTGCTTCTTTGGCTCAACAGGTTACGACCACTGTTACATCAGGTACCGGCAGTCCAACGCAACTTCAATCTAACATTGGCGGCATTAGTGTTGGCTATGTTAAGGTTGGCAGCAAGGAAGTTGGCAATATTGCCTGGCATCCCGATTTTAAGGTCGGTCCCTGGGGAGCTGGCTTTGATCTCAATATCCCTCTGGGAGAAAACAAACCGCTTGATTATGAGAACGCGGTGCTGCGTTATGTTGAATATGATGATAGCAAAAAGGGTTTGCGCTACGGCATTATTGATAACCTGACCTGGGGCCACGGTATGCTGATCAGCAATTATTCAACCAGGCTAAATAATGTTGATGTACTGCAGCATAATGACCAGCTGGCTTTGAAAGGTTATGTTGATATGGATAGCTATGTTGTGCGGGGCCTGAACACGCGCTCCGGGATATTGGGGGTCAGGGTTGAGGAAAGAATTAATCCCATGCTGACCCTGGGCCAGACTTATATCACTGATTCCGATGGCGTTATCCCGGCAGGAACTACGGAAGCCCAAAAAGTTTCTGCTATCGGCCTTGATGCCTCGGTTCCTTTGCCCTGGAATTTTGAAGGCTTTGCTGAATACGCTAATCTGGTCGGCCGCGGCAGCGGCTGGGGCGCAGGCCTTTCCTGGGGACAGGATTTTATGGTAGCCAGCGCCACCTTTTTGGCGGAGTATCGTTTTATGGACAGCAACTTTGTGCCAGGTTATTTTAATTCTGAGTACGAGTATAACCCGATCAATCTTACCTCAGCTGAGGCAACAGGCAATTCCAAGAACGGCTATGTGGCTCAGTTAGGCCTCAGTGCTTTGGGTCTGGCAAATTTGAACGCTCGATATGAAAATTATAACGATAGCGATACAGCTTCGGTCAGAGCGGACCTTTTTGCCAAGCTGCCGGGTGAAATCGAGGCGACTTATTATTATTCGCAGCCAAATTTCTCCAATTTTAGGTCATTGACCTTAGAGCAAGGCGCAGTAATTGGCGGTTCGCTGGCTTATCCAGTTAATCCTTTTACCAAGGTTGTGGCGCATTTTAAAAAAGCTTACAATTCAGACACGCTGCAGGTTGAAGAGTCGCAGTATTATGAGCTGAGGTTGAGTTTTTAGGCTCTAAGAACTTTCAGCCCTTTTGATAGGTCAATAACTTTAGAAGGTTTGCCGCTTGTGACTCTGCCAGAGAGAATATAATCTATTTCAGGCAACTGTTTATTGACCTCTTTTGCATTTAAAGCCGGCTTTTTGCCCGAACGATTAGCTGACGTTGCCACGATTGGGCCGCATTTCTTGATCAAGGCCAAGGCAACTTGGTGATCAGGCATGCGCAAGCCAACTGTTGAGCCTCCTCCAGTGACTATTTTTGGAACTTTGCCTGTTTTCTTCACCACCAGGGTAGGGCCGGGCCAGTTTTCTTGGGCAAATTTCAACGCTTCCATATTAAACTTCCCGAGTTTCTTAGCTTGTTGCATTGTTGCAACTAAAACCTGCAATGGTTTATTCTTGGGCCGATTTTTGATCTTGAAAATCTGTTTGATGGCTTGTGGTTGATCCAGAGCAGCCCCGATGCCAAAAACAGTTTCCGTGGGGAAGGCAATTACGCCGCCGGATTTAAGGATTTTTAGAGCTTTTTCAAGGGTTTTACGCATCAATTAAATAGATTAAACATAAAGCGGGCTAGTTTTTTTGAAAATGGGCCGGGTTGTTTATTGCTAAGATATTTATTTACGGCCTGCAGGTTTATCTGTGCCAGAGTAGGGTAGATATGAATTGCTTTGGATATTTTTGATAACGAAAGTTTAGCGCTGGCAGCCAGGATCAATTCAGGGATAATATTTCCAGCATCTGACCCAACACAAGTAGCGCCGATTATTTTGCCTTTTCTGATCAGGAGTTTGAGAAAGCCGATCTCAGAATCGTCGCAAATCGCGCGATCAAGATCCTTAAAATCAAACCTTGCGGTTTCAAATCTTATGCCTTTTTCTTTGGCAGTCTTTTCTGTGAGTCCTAAGGTTGCGACTTCTGGATCAGTAAAGACACAGAAGGGCAGGAGATCATAATTTGCTTTTTTCGGCCATCTGAAGACCATATTAGCCACGACAATTCCAGCCTGATAGGCGGCCGCATGAACAGATTGATAAGGGCCAATAGCATCACCACAGGCCCAAATGTTGGGTGAAGTGGTCCTCAAATGTTCATCAACAGTGATCCCTTTTTTGGAATATTTAACCCGGGCAAGTTTAAGATCAAGCGTGGCAATACTGGGGATCCTTCCTGCAGCGATCAAGATTTGATCGGCCATAACTTCCTTTTCTGTTCCCTGAAGACTGACCAGCGCAGCCTTTTTGCCTTCTTTGTTATAAAATTTCTTGATTTCACAGCCTAAGATCAAATCTATGCCTTCTTCGCTTAAAGCTTTTTCCATTATCGGGCCCAGCTCCGGGTCTTTTTCGGGAAGAAGGCGCTCAGATATTTCCAGGACAGTAACCTTGCAGCCAAAACGCGCGTAGACCTGTGATATCTCCAGTCCGGTTGGGCCTCCACCAGCGATCAACAAGGACTCCGGCATTTTTTCCA
>JAHIZU010000125.1 GCA_018814265.1 Candidatus Margulisiibacteriota bacterium
ACGATCTTTGGGAAAAAAACTGCCTGGACAAGATGCTGAACTGTTCCAGCGGTGACCTCGGCAACGGCCAGCGGCTCAAGCAGAGCTGGGAAGCCAGCTGGCCAAGGAGCAGGCTGGTTTTGATCTGGGTGATTCCCCGTTGGCCGAAACGCTCTCGGTGCTGGTGGAACAAACAAAAAACCTGGTTGAGCTTCTTGCCTCAATGCTGGCTGCCCTGGACAAAGGTTCAGCCTTATCTCTGACCGTCGGCGCCTCAGCTGATAAAAAAGAAGCCTATAAACTAAAACTGGAAATGCTTGATGAAGAAGCCAAAAGGCTGGCCGAACAAAAAGCCAAGGTTGAGTTCGCGTCTCAGGCCCACCGCGTCCAGCTGGAGAACTTAAACAGCAAAGTCGAACAAGCCAAAACCAAACAGGAGGCCTTAAGCCTCCTGGCGCAGAAAAGACAGGAAAAGGAAAACATCGGCAACAAGATTGCTTTCCTAGAGCAAAAGATCAGAGAGGAAGACCAGGTTGAAAAGAAAAGCCTTAATGAAGAAACTGGCCTAGAGATCTCTTTGGCTAAATTAGAAGGAGAAATGAGCGCCACCCGCGACCGGCTCTCACTGGAATACGACTTAACGCTTGAGGATCTCGCCAACTTGCCTCACGAAGTGGCCAACGCCTCCCAGGCCAAAAAGGAAATCGAGGTTGGCAAAGCCAGGCTGCGCGACCTTGAACCGGTTAACTTGCTGGCAATTGAAGAATTTGAAAAAGAAAATGAAAGACTTTCCTTTATCGAAGCCCAGCTGGCTGACCTCAATTCTGCCCGCGAAAACTTAAATAGCCTGATCATCGAGCTAGATCTAAAAGCAGAACAAACGTTTGTGGAAACCATGGATAAACTCTCTACGATTTTTTCCGAGACCTTTGCCAAACTTTTTGCCGGCGGCGAGGCCAAGATCGCCCTGACTGCCGGGGTGCCTTCGCTTGAAGCTGAAGTCGAGATCTCGGTCAGGCCTTCCGGCCGTAAATGGCTGCCGCTGCCGCTGCTGTCTGGCGGTGAACGATCACTTTCAGCTATTGCGATTCTTTTCTCTTTGCTTAAGATCCGCCCCAGCCCCTTCTGTTTTATGGATGAAGTTGACGCTGCCTTAGACGATGCCAACATCGGCCGCTTTGCCGAGATGCTCAAGGATTTCTCTGGCCACAGTCAAATTATCGTCATCACCCATAACAAGCGGACCATGGCGGTGGCTGACAGCATCTACGGTGTAACCATGGAAGAACCCGGCGTATCTAAAGTTATCTCCATGAAACTCACCGAGGCTGTCGCATAATGAAGCTGCTTATTGCTTGGTTGTTGATTATTGGTTATTTTCTGCTTCCCGCCCAAGCACAAGAAGAGCCCCAAGCCATCTGGTCAACCTACGGCATCGTGGTCAATGACACGACCGGCAACACGCCTCAAGAAAACCCCCAAATCATAAGTGACGGCTACGGCGGCTATACGATTATTTGGGAAGACGGCCGGGCTGGTTTCTATGATGTTTATGCCCAGAAGGTTGACGGGTCCGGCAAGCTGCTCTGGCAAAAAAACGGTGTCGCTGCCTGTAATTCCCCTGGTAATCAGAATTTTCCCAAGGCCGCCAGCGACAGCGCCGGCGGCGTGATTGTTGTTTGGCAAGATTATCGCCAGGGAAATTCCGACATCTTTGCGCAGCGCATAACCTACGATGGAAAACCCGTTTGGGGCAAGGGCGGCATAGCAATTTGCACTGCTGCGGCAGGGCAGTTCGCTCCCGAAATTGTCTTAGATGGCTTTGGCGGCGCGATCATTACCTGGCATGATTATCGCAGCGGCACAGGGGAAGATATTTACGCTCAAAGGATCGACAGTCAAGGAAAAGTTCTTTGGGAAAAAGATGGCTCACCAGTTTCTGTAGCCACTGGCACACAATGGTATCCCAAGATTGCCAGTGATGGCGGCGGCGGAGCAATTATTGCCTGGACAGACGGCCGGGCCAGCTCTTCAAACAACGATATCTACGCGCAGCGCATCAGCCCGTCTGGTAAAGCCTATTGGGAAAAGGACGGCATTCCAATCTGCTCAGCACCCCATAATCAAGAACAACCAGTCATTCAGCAAACGTCCAATGGCGCGATCATCGCCTGGAATGATTCCCGCGCTAACAATATCGATATTTACGCTCAGAAAATAGCGCTCAACGGCCAGATCCTTTGGGAAAAAGATGGTGTGGCTGTTTGCATTTATCCTTATCCACAGCAAAATGCCCAACTGGCAATAGATGATTCTGGCGGGGTGATCATTGCCTGGGAAGACCAGCGAGAAGAAAAAGGTGATATTTACGCGCAAAGGATCTACAGCAACGGCCAGATCGCCTGGTCAGAAAACGGCCGGCCGGTCTGTCGGGCCTTTGGCGAACAAAAGAATCCTGTTATTGCCAAGCTGAAAAATGAGGAGTGGATCATTGTCTGGGAAGATGAACAGATCGGCAAAAGAAAGGTTGACCTCTTTGCCCAAAAGGTCAACAGTGCCGGCACTCCTGTCTGGGACCAGCGAGGTATCCCAATAGCTTCGGCCAGGGAAAGTCAAAAGTCCGCGGCAGTTGCCGCTTCGCCGAAGGGGGACGCTGTGGTTGCCTGGGGGGATAAGCGAACTGGAAATTTTGACATTTATTCACAGAAGATATCTTCTGCCGGCACTTTGCTCTGGCAAAAAGATGGCGTCTTGGTTTGCGCAGCCCAAGGTTCAGTCGTGCAGCAAAACGTGCAGCTGACACAAAATGGCATGGATGAGATCATTCTGGTCTTTGAGGACGGCCGTCACGGGTATTTTAATATTTACGCCCAAAAGATCACCAAGGCCGGCATCCTCGCCTGGGGAGCTGACGGCATTGCGATCGCAAATGTTGCTGCTAATCAAACTGAGCCGCGGGTGGTCCCTGATGGCCAAGGCGGGGCTTATGTCGCCTGGGAAGACCATCGCATTGATGGCTCACCCTCTATTCGTCTTCAGCGCTTGAGTTCGAGCGGCAAGCGGCTCTGGGAAAGCAGCTTACCTGTTGCCCAGGTTAACTCGCGGCAGACCAAGCCATTGATGATCTCCGATGGTGCCGGCGGAGCAATCATTGCCTGGTGTGATGGTCGGGATGCTTTAAGTCTTGATGATATTTATGCCCAACGGATCTCCAGCAAAGGCAATCTTCTCTGGGGCAGCAAAGGCAAGATTGTTATCTCGGCCAATGGAGAGCAAGTTGACGCAGATATGATCTCAGATAACGCTGGCGGCGCGATCCTGGCCTGGACTGATTTTCGCCGCGGCGACAGGAACCCGGATATTTATGCTCAGCGGATCAACACCCAAGGGAAGGTTCTCTGGCAGGAGGATGGCGTGCTGGTTTGCGGAGCTCCTGATGTTCAGCACACTCCCAAAGTAGTTAGAGACGGCACTGGCGGAGCAATTATTTCCTGGACCGACAAAGGCGGCGGCAGCTACGATATTTATGCCCAGCGAATAAATAAAGCAGGTAAACCGGTCTGGATGACCGACGGAATCCCGATCAACCAATTAAGCCGGACGCAGCAAAATGCTCAATTTGGCAATAGCAATGTCCTGGTCTGGGAAGATTACCGTTACGGCAATTGGGATATTTTTGCGAACGCTGTTTCGCCTGCTGGCAAGCTCCTCTGGAAAGCCGAGGGCCTCCCAGTAGTTAGCCTGCCTCATACCCAGTACTCGCCTCAGGTCATTCCCTGGAAAAACAACAGCGTATTGATCGTCTGGGAAGACTATCGCACCGGACAATTCTACGAGATATTTGTCCAGAGATTGGATAGCAATGGTAATCCGATCTGGGAAGAAAACGGTTTCAAGATCAAATCAAAAGACGGCGGCCGGGCGCCAAAGATCGTAGCAACCCCAAATAACGATAGTTTTTACGTTTTCTGGGAAGATTACAGTGACGGCGGCAAAGCCATTTACGGGCAAAGATATCTGCTTTATTAATTTTTGGAAACCGAGACGTTTAGTCTTAGGTTTCCAAAAAGGAACCGCGAAGCACCTCGACTTCGCTCGGTGCTGCCCTGAGCCAGTCGAAGGGTTCATTC
>JAHIZU010000126.1 GCA_018814265.1 Candidatus Margulisiibacteriota bacterium
AGTTGTGGTCGTGGTAGCAGGAGCAGAAACATCCAGAATCTTCATGGCGTCATCTTTTGTGGCCTCATAATTATTTTCAGGATTACGAAGAACAAGCTTCCGCCATCCCAGATCAGCTGTTTTATCAACAATAACAGTAACTGTTGCTTTAACGCCAGAGCCGTCACAGTTAGGATCGCCGTCATTCTCGATCTGCACATTCGTGATGGTAACTTCTCCCTCTTTATCTCCGGATCTGAAGATTACGCCCTTTTGGATGTTTTTTCCAACTATTTCAACGTTGTTATAAGTTTGGCCGAGGACAAATTCATGTGGTGTCATAGAGATTATGCTTGCCGGGAGGGTATATTTTACGATAGTAGGGCGATAAGTCAGGTCCTGTCGCTGCGCGCCGCCAAACCAGACATTCCTATCATTTTTAACGGCAATAGCATTAATAACTGTTGGTCCGGCATAAAGCTCCTGGTTAATCTTGTCGAATTTCTCGCTGACTTCGAGGATCTTATATTCCTGGGTTTGGTAATTAACGACTGACAGCCAATGGGTGCCGTATTTAGCGTCGTATGCGCCTTTCATTACAGGCTGGCCAGTTAGAGTGTAAGTTGTCCAGCTAGTGCCATTGTTAGCTGTTGCAAAGACCAAGCCATCACCGGTATTGCTGTTATAGCCGTAGAGAAATGCTTCGTCGTTTTTCCCAAGACTGCCGCTGGTTATGACAAAAGCCTGCTCATTAAAAGGAGCTTGATTTCGATTAGCCTTGAGTGTCCAAGTCAAGCCCTTATCTGTTGAGGCGTAAAGAAAATCGGTTGTTTCTTCCACCCCTTTCATCCCTTCTCCGCCCGAACTATCGACACGTATCCAGGTAGTTTCGTTGGCATCATCGGCTACTCCAATAATATAGGCCGTAGTCGCTAGCGTTGACACACTTGTGTTTGTCCAGCTATTTCCGCCATCTGTTGTGACAGCGCATTGCTTAAATTCGTTTGACCACCCGGTGACTAGAAAGTTGTTGTTGTTATAGGCGTACGTGCTGAGATATAAGGTGTTGTCATTTTGGGCAAAAGACGGAGTTTTATTGCTGAAAGTCCCGTTGTTTTCAGAAAATATTCTGGCGTTATAGGTGATTGTTTCTGTTTGCGGGTCTATTGCTGTGATCCCGCCTACCACCAAACCATTATTCTCGTCCAGATAATGGAGGCCATAAGCGGAAACATTGTCCGCGTTCGGGATGGTGTTTTGGGTCCAATTTTGTCCACGGTCAGTTGTCTTGAAGACTTTATTTGTTGCGGAGACCACATTGACCTTATTTTCACCACACACGGCTTGCATGTCATACACCATCTCAAGTTTATTTTCCTCAGGGGCCCAGCTGGTTGACAGATAAATAGTAGTTGGGAACACTGAGAACACACCACTGCCTGTAAGAGGCGTGTTAAGCTCCGGCATGATTATGCTGACATCCCTTGCGCCATATGCAGCATCATCACTAATAGTAATGTTAAAACTTTTTTCAAAAGGAGTCCCCCCATCACCAAAACCATTTCGCTGACTAACAAATGAGCCAAAAGCTCCTGCCGCGCCAGCGGAATTAACAGTAATGCCGTCACCAAAAGAGATTTGATCGGTGACAGGGTTAAATTCCCTATCGGCAGAGTAGGTCAGGGTCACATCAAGTGTTTCACCGCGATGGCCGGACTCGGGTGAGGCAGCGGTGATGCCGCCAAAGTTGATCTCAATTCCCACCCCGTCACCAATACCAATCTGATCTATCTGGGCGTAAGCCTGGCTAACAAGAAACAGAGAAAGAAAGCCGATTGTTGGAATCAATAGTAACTTTTTCATTTTTACCTCCGATAATTTATTAGCTTATCACAACAAAATAAGTCTGTCCCGACCTTTTTCATTATTGCTCAATTGAGATCATGCCAATGCTCTGAACTTTTACTTGCGGAACTATTTCGTTATAAGACAAAACCGCCACGTCAGGAAAACTGCGTTCGATAAAACGCTTAAAATGTGGTCTAAGCCTGGGGGAACAAAGAATAACTGGATTCAATTTCATGCGCTTAAAGTTGCGCAGGTGGCCGGAGATCTGGACCAGGATCTTTTCGCCGACATTGGGATCAACTGCCAAAAATGAGCCGTATTCTGATTGATGGATCGCGCCGATCAAGGTTTCTTCCAAAGCTGGATCAATGGTTACGACAGTTATGACGCCGTCTTTATTAGCATATTTTTCGCAGATCTGGCGGGCCAGCGATTGCCTGACATACTCGGCCAGAATATTGATGTCACGCGACAGATGGGCGTAGTCAGCCAGTCTTTCCAGAATAGTCGAGAGATCACGGACAGACACCCTTTCCCTGACCATTAACTGCAGAACTTTATGTACCTGACCGAGTGACAACAAGTCCGGGATCAGCTCACGAACGATCGCCGCGTTAGTGTTTTTCACCAGTTCGATCAAGGACTGCACATTTTGTCTGGTCATGATCTCATCCGCGTGGCGCTTGATAATTCCGGTAAAATGTTCGGAGATAACATCAACCGGTGGTTTTGCTGTAATGCCCAGTTTTTGCAGCTGCGGCAGCAGTTCATCCGGCACCCAGGTAACCGGGTCATTGCTGGTGGGATCTTTGCCCTCAACACCCTTTAATTTTTTGGCCTTGATCTGGGCCAGCGGCATGTCGACCATATGATGGCCAATTTTAACCTCACCGGTCGAGACCTTGGTGCCGCGGATCTCAATAGAATATTGATCCGGCGGAAGGCTAAGGTCATCCATGACGCGCACGCCAGGGATAACAAAACCTAACTCCTGGCCGATGTTGTAGCGGATCAAGGTTATTCGCTCAAGCAAGGGGCCCTTTTGTGCCGGATCGATCAGCGGAATGATGTTTCTGCCGGCTTTAAGCGATAGGGGATCAAGGCCCAGCGTGCCCAGTATGCTCTCAGGCTTTTTCAGCACGTCCTTGGCCGAGACTTCCTGTTGCACAACGTTGGCTTCCGCAGACATTGATTCCGCCCGCAGCATGACTATGGCTAAGATGCCGCAAAGGGTAGCCAGGATCAAAAAGGGCAGGGTTGGTATGCCGGGGATCAGCGCAAAAATTCCCAGGATAATACAGACAAAAGCAAAGGCGCGCGGCTGAGCAAAAATCTGGGTGGCAACATCCGTGCCCAGGCTCATTTCTGAAGCGGATTTGGTGATTACCAGGCCGGTGGCGATCGAGATCAGCAGAGCAGTGATCTGGGCGATCAGGCCGGCGCCAATGGTCAGCAAGGCGTAAACATTTAAGGCTTCCATCGGGGCCATGCCAGCCTGCAGCCAGCCGACCAGGATCCCGCCGATGATATTGACCAGCACAATAATAATGCCGGCAATGGAATCTCCGCGGACAAATTTGTTGGCGCCGTCCATGGAACCAAAGAAAGTCGCTTCGCGCTCGATCTTTCTGCGTCTGGCCCGGGCTTCGGTAGCATCGATCAGCCCAGCGTTAAGGTCAGCGTCAATGCTCATCTGTTTACCAGGCATGGCGTCCAGGGTAAACCGGGCGGCAACTTCAGCTACGCGTTCAGAACCCTTGGTGATGACCACAAAGTTAACGATCGTGATGATCACAAAAATGATCGTGCCAACAACGTAATTGCCGCCGACCACGAAGGAGCCAAAGGCCGCGACAACATCGCCAGCAAAGGCCTCGGTCAGGATTAACCTGGAGGCGGCAACGTTTAAGGACAAACGAAAAACCGTGATGATCAGCAAGACAGAAGGGAAGGAAGCAAACTCTAATGGTTCTTTGAGGAACATGGCAACCAGCAAGATGAGCAGGGAAAAGGTTACGCTTACGGTAAACAGCAGGTCCAGGAAAAAAGGCGGCAGGGGAACGACCATCAGCGCAACGATGACAACCAGCATGAGTGCCACCAGAAAATCGCTGACAGAAAAAAGTTTCTTTAAACTGCCTAAATCAAATCCCGGTGTCGCCATTATTTTTATTATACCCCTAGTGTGGAGCTAAGGCAATAGAGGCTTTTTTTCGCGCTTCCCTGTCTCTTTTGATC
>JAHIZU010000127.1 GCA_018814265.1 Candidatus Margulisiibacteriota bacterium
GGCCCGTCTTGTTAGTTGTCAGTTGTTAGTTAGATTGGGCGGTACTGGACTCGAACCAGTGGCCTCCTGCGTGTGAAGCAGGCGCTCTAACCAGCTGAGCTAACCGCCCTTATTAACCAACAACACGCTTCGCTACAACTAACAACTTACAACTAATCCTAGCACGGCTTGACTGTAACTGGCAAGATAAGATAGACTTTTATAGCAGCGTTGTAAGTTGTAGTCCCGACGATGTCGGGACGTGTTGTTAGTTGTAAGTTAATCGAGGGCCCATAGCTCAATGGTGGAGCAATCGACTCATAATCGACAGGTTGTAGGTTCGAATCCTACTGGGCCCAAGGTTAGATAGTAGAAATTAGAGCGTAGATAGTAGGAATATAATTACTCCTACGTTCTATTTTCTACTGTCTACTTTCTAATTTTGGTCATGTCCTAGGCAAAGAGCCACCCAGACCAATGGGTGGTTTTTTATTTATGTTCGGCGATTTTATTTTAGATTTTGAAGATAAACAAATTATCGGCAGTAAGCCCAAAAGAGTTATTAGCTCAGAAAACACGGCTTTTGCAGACCTACCCAAGGCCATCAATGAGCCGGTTTTCGGATTTATGGCCTACGATTGCTGCGGATTTATAGAAAATCTCCCTGATCGCGCTAAAAATGATCTAGCTACGCCGGATTTTCTCTTTATTGTCCCTGAAAAAGTGGATGTAGGGACAGGGTTTATCCCTGTCCGTAATATTCGGACAACCACAAGGGTTGTCCCTACATCAAATTTCCAAAAGCAAGATTTTGAAAATACTGTACAAAAAGCCAAAGAATACATAGCAGCAGGCGACATCTACCAGGTCAATCTTTCCCAAAGACTGGAAATTGAATTCAAAGGAGATCCTTTAGAACTTTACCAGCGCCTTAGCCTGATCAACCCCTCCCCTTTTGCCTCATATTTTGATCTAGGAGACTTTCAGATTATTAGCAGTTCACCAGAAAGATTAATAAAATTAGAGAACGGCATTGCCAACACCCGCCCCATTGCCGGCACCCGACCCAGCTGGGCCAAAGAAGCAGACCTTATTCTAAACGAAAAAGAAAGAGCAGAACATATCATGCTGGTAGATCTGGAAAGAAATGACCTGGGCCGGGTTTGCGAATACAATTCCGTTCTGGTAAACGAAAAAATGGTTATTGAACACTACTCTCATGTCATGCACATTGTCTCCAATGTAACTGGAAAACTAAAAGCTGACAAAAACTGGTTTGATCTTTTGTGCGCCATGTTTCCAGGCGGAACCATCACTGGCTGCCCAAAAATAAGGTCCATGGAAATAATAGAAAAGCTCGAACCTGTTAAACGCGGAATTTATACGGGCAGCCTTGGCTATATCGATCCTCAAACCCAGACCATGGACATGAATATTGTAATAAGAACCATCGTTTTAAAAGAAAATAAAGCTTACGTCCAGGTCGGCGCGGGGATTGTCGCTGATTCAGATCCCGAACAAGAATATCTCGAGACCCTGCACAAAGCTCAAGCTATGTTGGATGCTTTAGCTATTTAACGTTTGTTTCTGTGCCAGTTGCTACAGCCAAAGAATAAATCCCGCTGGTTTCGCTTGATTTGCTGTAGGTTACATTAGCCGCATCAGGAGACAGCCGCGGCAGGACTCCAGTAAAGCTGGCTTTAACGGTTGTAGTCGCCGGGGTTCCCGCACTAACATCAACCTTAGCTAAGTTGCCGCCATTGATGCCAAAGACTTCATTGGTATTAGCCGAAGATATCTGCGGCAGGTCAACAGAAGCGCTGGCTAACAGATCAACCCGGCCGCTGCCGCTTGAGTAGATCACTGATAAAAGTTTATCAGAGCCGGAAGTCCTAATAAAAGCAATCCTGGCCCCATACTTCCAGGCAACAAATTCCAGATTAGATTCAGCCGTAACCAGAGTATCATTGCCGCCATCAATATCAACCGTGCGGACTTCTGCAGTAGTGCAATAAACCAATTTTGTCCCGTCATTTGACCAGTCAAAAGATTTGACCCCGGGGTTAAAGGCCAGTTCAGTCAATTCCAGGCCAGTGTGTGTGCCGCTGGCAATATTGCGCACTACCACCTTGCGGTACAAACCGCTTCTTAGATCATCGCCATACGCCACATAGTCAGTAACCGGAGATGCGGTCATGGCATAAGGCGGCGCGCCAGTCGCGTCCCAAAGAACAGATGATTCCCCTGTTCCAGCGGGATAGATGGTTTTAACCCATTCAGTGTAGCTTGAGCTGACCTGTGAACCAAGGATATCCTTATTTACATTGCTGGTTTGACCAATATAAATAATTGCTCCCGCCCGTATCCAGCTAGGTGAATAATAATAATTATTGCTTTCAGTCCGCAAACCGCAACTGGAAAGCAAGATCACCCCTAACAACAGCAAGCCAACTAATAAACTTCTTTTCATATCAATTCCTCCTATGCGCTTAATGACTGTGAGTCAGGCCCGTCGTAGAACCGTCTAAAAAATTTCATCTTGTTCCCCTGGTCCTTGTCCTGCTTCTCATCTCGGGACATTCCTTTAGTCCCTCTAATCAAAGCCAGTTTCAAAACTTCGTCAGCTTCTTTCACAAAAGTAACGTCAACGTCAGTTGGAATGTCTTTTTTGATCTCATCCAGGTCTTTTTTGTTCTCTTTGGGGATAATAACATGTTTTATCCCGGCCCGTCTAGCTGCCAGGAGCTTCTCTTTTAAGCCGCCAATGGGCAAAACCTTGCCGCGCAAGGTTATCTCACCGGTCATGGCCACATCCCTTCTCACAGGGATCTTTGTCAGGGCAGAGGCCAAAGCCGTGGCAATAGTTATGCCAGCGGATGGGCCATCTTTTGGCACCGCGCCCTCAGGCACATGGATATGGTCATCCTTTTTACGATAAAAGTTTTCCTCCAGGCCTAAAGTCTTGGCGCGCGAGCGCACAAAGCTCATGGCCGCCTTGGCTGATTCCTGCATCACATCGCCCATCTGGCCGGTCAAAGTCAAATTCCCTCTGCCCGGCATAATTGTGACTTCAATGGGAATGGTATCACCGCCGACCTCGGTCCAGGCCAGCCCCATGGCTGCTCCAACCTGGTCTTTTTCCTCGGCCAAACCAACCCGAAACTTGGGAGCGCCCAAATAGTCCGGCAAATCATCTTTGCTAACAATGGTTTTCTTGGCCGCTTCTTCCTTGACGATCTTGGTGGCGATCTTGCGTAAGACCTTGGCAATTTCTCTTTCCAGATTCCTGACCCCGGCCTCCTTGGTATATTCCTGAAGCATTGAGATCAGGGCTGATTCTTCAAATTCAACTTGATTTTCTTTTAAGCCATGTTTTTCCAGTTCTCTGGGGACCAGATAACCCTTGGCGATCCCCAACTTTTCTTCTTCTGAGTAGCCGGACATGCGGATAATTTCCATTCTGTCCTGCAGCGGCTTAGGGATCGGCTCGCGGGTATTGGCTGTGGTGATAAAAAAGACGTCCGAAAGGTCAAAAGGAACCTCAAGATAATGGTCGGAAAACTCCTTGTTCATTTCCGGATCAAGGACCTCAAGTAAGGCTGCTGATGGATCACCGCGAAAGTCGCTGCCCATCTTATCAACCTCGTCTAAAAGAAAGACCGGGTTATTTGTGGCGGCCTTATTAATGGACTGCATGATCCGGCCAGGCAAAGAACCAACATAGGTGCGGCGATGCCCCCTGATCTCCGCCTCATCGCGCACCCCGCCCAAAGCCACCCGGGTAAATTTTCTGCCCATGGACCTGGCAATTGAGCGCGCCACAGAAGTTTTCCCCACCCCCGGCGGCCCAACCAAGCAAAGGATGGTCCCGCCCATCTTGCCGGTCAATTTTAATACGGCAAAGTATTCAAGGATCCTTTCTTTGACTTTGTCCAAACCAAAATGATCTTCATTCAAAATTTTCTCAACTTCAGAAATATCCAGTTTGCTTTTAGTCTTTTTCTTCCAGGGCAGCTCGATCAGCCAATCAAGATACGTGCGAATGACCGAAGCCTCAGAACCCATGGCTGGCATGTGGTTTAAGCGGTCCAGCTCCTTTGCGGCTTTTTCCTTGACCTCAGCCGGCAGCTTGGCCTCCCGGATCTTCTTGTTGTATTCGGTCAGTTCAGGGTTGCCAAACTCATCCTCTTCTCCCAGCTCATCCTGGATCGCGCGCAGTTTCTCTTTTAAATAATACTCCTTCTGGACCTTCTCGATCTGCTTGCGGACCCGGCCCTGAAGCTCTTTTTCCACTCCCAGCACTCCAATTTCTTTTTCCATGATCTCAGAAAGTTTCTTCAGCCTTTTTTCAACTTTAATAGCTTCCAGTATCTCTTGCTTTTCGTCAACCCTCAAGGAAAGATAAGAGGCCACCAGGTCTGCCAGCCGGCCGGGGTTATCAACATTAATGATCGACATTAGTGTTTCGGGCGGGATCCGGCGATTCAGCTTTACATACTCTTCGAACTGCTTGATAATCGAGCGGACCAGCGCCTCGGCTTCCAGAGAGATCTCTTCCGGATCATCGATGCGGGAGATCTCCACCCGAAAATATGGGGTTTCCTGCTTATAGTCGTCGATCCGCACGCGGCAGATCCCCTCGACCAGTATTTTTGTCGTGCCGTCCGGCAGGGGCATCATTTGAACTATCTCAGCCAGGGTGCCGATCTTACTGATATCTTTTGGTTTTGGATCTTCCTCTTCTTCTCTTTTTTGGGAAGCAAAAACCAGCATCTTTTCTTTGGCCATGATATCTTCCAGGGCTTTGACTGACTGGCTGCGGCCGATAAAAAGCGGCACGATCATTTGCGGGAATACAACAATGTTACGCAGAGGAATTAAAGGGAGCTCTTCCTGCCACTCCGAATCTTTTTCGGGTTTGTTCTTATTAGATTTTTTGCCCGAATCGGCCATATGCTATTTTGATTTTTTGTCCGCGGCTTTGACCTTGGTCGAACTGATGACCTCGTCAATTAAACCATACTTAACCGCGTCCTCAGCGCCCAAATAGAAGTCGCGGTCCGTGTCTTTTTCGATCTTGGCCAAAGTCTGGCCAGTATGCTTAGCCAGAATATCGTTAAGCAGCTTCTTCATTCTCAGGATCTCCTTGGTCTGGATCTCAATATCTGTCGCCTGGCCCTGCGCTCCGCCCAAGGGCTGGTGGATCATTATCCGGGCATTGGGTAAAGCATAGCGCTTGCCTTTTACGCCCGAAGCTAAAAGCAAGGCGCCCAAACTAGCCGCCTGGCCAATACAAATCGTGGAAACACTGGGTTTAATATATTGCATGGTATCATAAATGGCCATGCCGGCAGTAACCACACCGCCGGGCGAGTTAATGTACATGTAAATATCTTTATTGGCGTCCTCAGCGGATAAGAAGAGCAGCTGGGCAATTATTGTGTTGGCGACCATGTCATCGATCGGCGTGCCAACAAAAATGATCCGCTCTTTTAGCAAGCGAGAATAAATGTCATAGGCCCACTCGCCTTTGGGCGACTGTTCAACCACCATAGGGATCATCTGCGCTCTTTCATTCATTGCTTTGCCTCCTCGATTTTAGCTTTTTCCTGAATAAAA
>JAHIZU010000128.1 GCA_018814265.1 Candidatus Margulisiibacteriota bacterium
CCGCCGGACAGCTGTTTGGGATGTCTATCCAAAAGTTTGTCCAGCCCCAGGATATCGGCTGCGTCGCGCACCCGGTCATTGATCTCTTTCTTGGACATACCGTGTAACTTTAGACCAAAGGCCATGTTTTCATAGACCTTCATGTGGGGATAAAGCGCGTAGTTCTGGAAGACCATGGCAATATTACGGTCCTTGGGCGGCACGTCATTGACCAACCTGTCCCCAATGTGGATCTTGCCTTCGGTGATCTCCTCTAAACCAGCGACCATGCGCAGGGTGGTTGTCTTGCCGCAACCGGAAGGGCCAACCAAGACCACGAACTCCTGGTCCTTGATCTCCATGCTGACATTCTTTACTGCCGTGACATCCCCGAACTTTTTGGTTACATTCTCCAATAAAACTCTAGCCAATTTTTACAACTCCTTACTTAAGTTCGCTAGCTCGATGGCTGATAAAGCGGCGTTAAAACCTTTATTACCCGGTTTAGCCCCTGCTCTTTCCAGGGCTTGTTCCAAATTATCAGTGGTCAAGACACCAAAGATGACCGGCACGCCGGTATCCAGCGAAACCGTGGCAATTCCCTTGGCGGCTTCGGAGGCAACATAATCAAAGTGCGGGGTTCCGCCCCTGATGATCGCCCCAAGACAAATGACCGCGTCATATCCCTTGGCAATTTTCTTGGCTACCAAAGGTATTTCAAACGCCCCAGGCACCCAGACAACATCAATATTGTTTTCCTTGGCGCCGTGGCGCACCAAACAATCAGTTGCTCCGCCTAACAAGCCTTTGGATACCATTTCGTTGAAGCGCGAAACAACAATCCCGACCTTTAACTTAGTTGCGTCCAGTTTTCCTTCGATCGTGTTTACCATGTTTATCTTCCTCCTTGCTCCGAGCCCCTTTTAATAGATGCCCTAGCTTTTGACGTTTTGTTTCCAAATATTTTTTATTATGTTTATTCGGGTTGATCTCCAGCGGCACTCTTTCTATCACTTTAAGATCATAACCCTCTAAACCAACTATCTTTTTAGGATTATTCGTGATCAATCGAATAGTTGATAAACCCAGATCAACCAAGATCTGTGCCCCAATCCCATAATCCCGTAAGTCAGCAGGATACCCTAAAACCTCGTTAGCTTCAACCGTGTCCAGGCCATGATCTTGTTCCTCATAGGCGCGCAGCTTATTGGAAAGGCCAATGCCTCTCCCCTCTTGCCTCATATACAACAAGACCCCCTGGCCACAGAACTCGATCTTGGCCAGCGCTTTGTCCAGCTGTTCCCCGCAGTCGCAGCGCATGGAGCCAAAAACATCCCCTGTTAAGCACTCGGAATGAACCCGAACCAAAACATTCTTCTGTCCTTTAACCTTACCTTTAACCAGGGCCACGTGATGGTCGCCGGTTAAAAGATCCTCATAACCAATAGCGGTGAAATCACCATGCTTGGTCGGCAACTTAACCGTGGAAACTTTCCTGATCAGCTTATCCTTTCTTAAGCGATAAGAGATCAGGTCTGCAATTGAAATGATTTTTAGTTGGTGCTCTTTGGCAAATTCCAGCAATTGATCAGTCCGAGCCATGGAACCATCTTGATTAATGATTTCACAAATGACTGACGCCGGGTAAAGCGCTGCCATTGTCGCCAGATCAACCGCAGCCTCAGTATGACCAGCTCTTTTTAAAACTCCGCCATCACAGACCCGCAAGGGAAAAACATGTCCCGGCTTGGCCAGGTCTTCCTTATTTGACTTGGGATTGATCAAAACCTCGATGGTTTTAGCTCTATCAGAAGGAGAAATCCCCGTGGTCACACCAAAAGAAGGAGCTGCGTCAACCGAAACAGTAAATGCGGTTTTCATTGATTCGCGGTTTTCATCAACCATCTGGGGCAAACCAAGCTCATTCAGTCTTTCACTGGTCATGGGCACGCAGACCAGGCCGCGGCCATGAGTGATCATGAAGTTGATAGCGTTTGGTGTAACTTTTTCCGCGGCCATGACCAGATCGCCTTCATTTTCGCGATCCTTATCATCCACGACAATGATGATCTTGCCATTGGCAACAGCTTCGATCGCTTCATCTATTGTGTTATATTTTATTTTATTTGAGCTTGCCATTCTTCTATTTCTTTCAAGGAACCTGCGAATAAACTTCGCGGTTCCTTGAGCCTCTAAAAAAATGGAACCGAGACGTTTAGTCTCAGGTTCCATCGAACATTTTTAGTTATCGATCCAGCCCATGGGCAGATAACCAACCCTGGACATAGCCTCGTCCGGCAGCCCCCTCATCCCGCTCGACAAGTGCCGCTCAATATACTTGGAAAGTATATCAACTTCAATATTGACCCGGTCACCAACACCCTTAAACCCAAGATTGGTTGATTTTACCGTATGAGGCACAACTGAGACAACTGCTAAAGCCTCGCGGATATCAGCAACTGTCAAACTTATACCATCAAGTGTGATCGAGCCTTTGGGCACCAGGTATTTCAACAACTCACTGGGCAAAGAAATATAGAGATCAAAAGCCTTGCCCTGAGTCACTTTTTTGCGGATCTCCCCTACACCGTCGACATGGCCGGTAACCAAATGTCCGCCTAAACGGTTGGACAGCATCAGGGCCCGCTCTAAGTTAACTTTGTCCCCGATCTTCAGGTCTGAAAAGGCAGCTTTTTTTAAACTTTCAGAGGAAATATCAAATTCCAGGAAATTGCGGCGAACTGAGGTAACTGTTAAACAAACACCATTAACCGCGATGCTGTCGCCAACCTTGGTAACGGCCAGGTCCTTGCTGACAGAAATGATGATTTTCCCAGCTTCAGAGCCGCGAATAATTGAGGTAATAATGCCTAATTCTTCTATAATACCAGTAAACATACGAAGTAGAATATTACCATATTTTCAAGCTAAAGACAATCAGCGGTTGCGGTTGCGCACGTAGGTGCCAAGTATCCCGTTGATAAACTTGGCGGATTCTTGACCTGAGTATTTTTTAGCCAGTTCAACTGCTTCATTGATCACAACTGAATGGGGAGTTTCCTTCATATTCAATTCCTGCAGAGCCAGCCGCAAGACACTGCGGTCAACCTTGCCAATGCGGTCCAGCGGCCAGTCAATGGCCAAGGAGGTGATAGTCTTGTCCAGGTCTTCCCGAGCATCCCAGGCAGCCTTGGCCAGCACAGCCGCAAAATCAGTTGTTTCAGGGATAAACTTTTCGCTTTCAGAAAGATTTTGCAGGGCAGTCTCGATCGGTACTCCAGCCAGATCAGCCTGGTACAGGGCTTGCATGGCTAAACGTCGGGCAGTGTTTCTTTTTCCCATTTAAGTGCCAAAATGCTCTTCAATAAACTTGGTGGTCACTTCTCCGCGGCGAAAGGCGGAGTTAGCAAGAACTTTAAGGTGAAAAGGGATCGTGGTATGGATGCCGTCAATAACATACTCGTCTAAGGCGCGCGCCATGCGGTCGATCGCCTCCTGCCGGTTCTTGCCCCAGGAAATGACCTTAGCAACTAATGAATCATAGTGCGGCTGGATCACATATCCGGGATAAGCATGGCTGTCAACTCTAATTCCTAATCCGCCGGGCGGCAAATACGCCTTGATGGTTCCCGGCGACGGCATAAAATTCCTTTCATGGTTTTCCGCGTTGATGCGGCATTCAATCGCATGGCCCTGGAATTTAACATCCCCTTGCCTCAGGCTGAGCTTTTCACCCGCTGAGATCATTATCTGCTCCTTGATAATGTCAACATTGGTTATCATTTCAGTCACCGTATGTTCAACCTGGACCCGGGTATTCATCTCCATAAAATAAAACTTGCCATGTTTATCATATAAAAATTCGATCGTTCCAGCGCTGTGGTATTTCACCGCTTTGGCCGCGCGGATCGCTGCCTCTCCCAATTTTCTGCGTGTCCGCTCATCAATTACTGGGGAGAGCGATTCCTCAACCAGTTTCTGATGTCGCCGCTGGATTGAACAGTCTCTCTCGCCCAAATGAATAACATTGCCATGCAGATCAGCTAAAATTTGCACCTCGATATGGCGGGGTTCCTCAATGAATTTTTCAACATAGACCTCAGGGTTGCCAAAAGCTGCTTCAGCCTCAGCGCGCGCGGTTCTCATCAAATGGATAAATTCGTCACCGCTCCAGACTACCCGCATGCCTCGGCCGCCGCCGCCAGCTGTAGCTTTAACAACAACGGGATAGCCAATCTTATCAGCGATCTTCTTGGCTTCGCCCTCATCAGCGATCGTGCCATCAGAACCAGGAACCACCGGCACGCCAGCCGTGGCAACGGTTTTTCGAGCTGTGGCTTTATCCCCCATCTTTTGCATGGCATCACTGCGGGGTCCAATAAATTGAATATTGCTGGCAGCGCAGATCTCAACAAACTTGGCGTTATCAGCCAGAAAGCCGTAGCCTGGATGGA
>JAHIZU010000129.1 GCA_018814265.1 Candidatus Margulisiibacteriota bacterium
GACATTATCCGGGCCACTGATGGTCCGGTGGCTTTGGCTGATTGTGTGCCGTCATCAGCTACCTGTCCTAAGAGCGGCTGTTGTTCTACCAAGGCGCTCTGGGGGAACTTGAGCGATAAGGTTACCAAAGTTTTTGATTCGACCAGCTTAAAGGATCTGTGTAAATGAAGCGAATTTATTTAGATTACGCGGCAACTACGCCAGTGCACCCTGATGTGGCAGCTGAGATGCAGCCGTATTTCTCTGAGAAGTTCGGTAATCCTTCCAGTATCCATTCTTTTGGCCAGGAAGCCAAAGCGGCTGTGGAACGAGCCAGGGAACAGGTTGCCGGGCTAATCGCGGCTCAACCTGAGGAGATTGTTTTTACTTCGGGGGGAACGGAGGCCAACAATTTTGCTGTGCAGGGGATTGCCCTGGCTAATGAAGATCGCGGTAACCATATTATTGTCTCAAAGATCGAGCATCATGCGGTGCTTGAGCCGGCCAGGTTCCTGGAGAATCATGGTTTTAAGGTGACGTTTCTGCCGGTTGATAACGACGGACTGGTGCATCCTGAGGATGTCCAAAAAGCGATTACTGATAAAACCATCTTGGTTTCTATCATGCATGCCAATAACGAGATCGGCACGATCGAGCCAATTGAGGAAATCTCAAAGATTACTAAAGAAAAGGGAGTTTATTTTCATACAGATGCTGTGCAAACAGTTGGGAGTATTCCGGTTGATGTTAATAAGCTTGGGGTGGATCTGCTGTCTACCTCAGCTCACAAGCTTTATGGCCCTAAAGGTGTCGGGGCTTTATATATTAGAAAGGGAACACGCCTAGAGCCTTTTATAAGAGGTGGTGGACAGGAAAGACATCGTCGCGCTTCAACTGAAAATGTTGCTGGGATTGTTGGTTTTGGGAAAGCCTGTGAGCTGGCCAAAAATGAGCTGCAAAGTCGAATTGATCATTTAATTCCTTTGCGGGATAAATTGATCAAAGGGATCAAAGATAATATTCAGGATGTTGTCTTGAACGGCCATCCTTCGATCCGGTTGCCAAAGAATGTTGATATAACGGTCAAATATGTTGAAGGGGAATCCATGCTTTTGAATTTGGATATAGAAGGGATAGCTGTTTCGACTGGGTCGGCTTGCAGTTCCGGCGCCCTTGAACCGTCACATGTGCTTATGGCAACTGGAATTTCGCCGGAGTTAGCGCATGGCTCGATCCGTTTTACGCTGGGCAGATTAACAACCGATGAAGATATTGATCGGGTTTTAGAGGTGTATCCAAAGATCGTGGAAAAACTGCGGAAAATGTCGCCTTTGGTGAAGAAATAAGCCCCTCGACTCGTCCGCCTTCGGCGGACTCGCTCGGGGCAAGGAGGTAATTGTAATGGCAGCACCGTATAGTAAGAAAGTAATGGATCATTTTATGCATCCGAGAAATGTGGGGGAAATGGAAAATCCAGATGGGATTGGTAAAGTTGGTAATCCGGTTTGCGGAGACATTATGGAAATGTATATCAAGGTAAAAGATAACGTGATTGTTGACGCCAAGTTTAAAACCTTTGGTTGTGGAGCAGCAATTGCGACTTCTTCCATGGCGACTGAGTTAATCAAAGGAAAAACCATTGAGGAGGCTTTAAAGTTAACTAATAAAGCAGTGGCTGAGGCTTTAGATGGTCTTCCTCCGGTAAAAATGCATTGTTCAGTCTTGGCTGAGGACGCTTTTAAGGGTGCAGTAGATGATTATTTAAAGAAAAAAACCGGCGTGGGGTTACAAGGTTGGAGACCGCATGAAGAGGATCACGAGCACTAAAATTGTCGTTGCCATGTCCGGGGGAGTGGACTCCTCTGTAGCTGCTGCTCTGTTAAAAGAGCAGGGCCATGATGTTATTGGCATTACCATGCAGATCTGGCCGTCAAAAAAGGCTTTTGGCGGCTGCTGTTCTTTAGAAGCGGTTGATGACGCTAAAGCCGTGGCTGCTCGATTAGGAATTCCACATTATGTCCTGAACTTCCGTAATGTTTTTAAAGACAAGGTCATCAATGACTTTATTGAAGAGTATAAGAATGGCCGCACACCTAATCCCTGTATTCGCTGCAATCAATTTATCAAGTTCGACCATTTGGCGCAAAAGGCGAGGGAGTTGGGCGCGGAATCTGTAGCAACCGGGCATTATGCGCGCATAGTGAACTCAAAACTGTTAAAAGGCCGCGATAAGAAAAAGGACCAATCTTATGTTCTTTACATGATGGATCAGGAAAGTTTGGCTCATACTTTGTACCCCCTCGGAGATTTGACAAAGACGGAAGTCAGGAAGCTGGCTAAAGATCTAGATCTGCCAGTGGCAGAAAAGGCCGAGAGCCAGGAGATCTGTTTTGTGGAAGAAGATGATTACGGCCGATTTCTAAAAGAAACTTATCCCGAAGCTGTTCAGCCGGGTCAAATCGTTGATAAGGCTGGCAATGTTGTGGGCCAGCACGATGGCATTGCTTTTTTTACGCTGGGACAGCGTAAGGGGATAGGGCATCACAAAGGGCAACCAAAATACGTGATTAGACTGGATCGCGAGAACAATGCTGTGGTGATCGGGGATAAAGAAGACACCTTAGGCAAGGAATTGATCGCGGAACAAGTAAGTTATATTTCAGGAACTGTGCCCAAAGGGCCTTTGGCTGTTATGGCTAAGATACGCTATAATTCCTCTGAGGTAGAGGCGGTTTTGGAGCCGGAACTTTGCAGAGCGCGGGTTACATTTGAGGAAGCTCAGCAATCAATTACTCCGGGGCAATCAGTGGTCTTTTACAAAGGAGAGGAAGTAATTGGCGGCGGGATCATTAGTTGAGAAGATAACTAAGTTAAAAAAAGAACGTAAGGCTGTTATTCTGGCCCATAATTACCAGATCGGCGAGGTGCAGGATATTGCTGACTATGTTGGGGATTCCTTAGGCCTTTCTATCCAGGCCTCAAAGACCAAAGCAGCTGTGATCGTGTTTTGCGGCGTGCATTTTATGGCTGAGACCGCGGCAATTATTTCCCCTCAGAAAAAAGTCGTTGTGCCCGATGTTAATGCTGGTTGTCCAATGGCTGATATGATCACTATTGAGGGCTTAAGAAAATTGAAGGCAGAACATCCCCAAGCCAAGGTTGTTTGTTATGTAAACTCAACAGCCGAGATAAAAGCAGAGTCTGATATCTGCTGTACCTCAGCCAACTCGGTTAAGGTTGTCCAGTCATTAAAAAATGCTCAGGAAATTATTTTTATCCCGGATAAGTATCTGGGGCTTTATACTGCGACAAAGGTCAAAGGCAAGAAATTCATTTTTTGGGAAGGCTATTGTCCCACGCACGCGAGGATCCTGCCTGAGCATATCAAAGCTGCCAAGAAACAACATCCTCTGGCTAAGGTTATGGTCCACCCTGAGTGCCGGCCGGAAACAATTGCCGAAGCAGATGAAGTTCTTTCAACTGGCGGCATGCTTAAGTTTGCTCAAGAATCAGCGGCTCAAGAGATCATTGTTGGCACTGAGACAGGGATTATTCACCGCTTAAAGAAAGAGAATCCCAACAAGAAATTTTACCCGGCAGATGACCACGCTATCTGCCCGAACATGAAAAAAACTAATCTGGAAAAAGTCTTGTGGTCGCTGGAGGATCTAAAAACCGAGGTGACCGTGCCTAAAGCAATTGCTGATAAAGCAAAACTGGCGATTGAAAAAATGCTGGAAATTGGCCGGCAGGACTGACTAGTGAATTGGCCCCATTGGACCGGAATCTTTCTTGCCCATTTTTTTTGATCTGCGCTTACGCAAACCACGCTCGACCAATTCATAAATTTCTTCCATTAGGAAAGGTTTGCGCAGGTATTCTAAGGCGCCCAGGGTGATAGCGTTAGCGTGGGATGATTCAGAGGCATAGGCCGTGACAATGACAACTTCCAGGTTAGGATCTATTTCTTTGAGCTTTTTTAAAACCTCAATTCCATCCATGCCCGGCA
>JAHIZU010000130.1 GCA_018814265.1 Candidatus Margulisiibacteriota bacterium
CCATTAAGAATATCTTCTACTGTACAATCCTTCTTTATATAATCCAAAATCTTTTGCGAGCCAGATTCTACCCCGACATAAACTTCAGACAGGCCAGAACTTTTTGCTTTTTTCCAAAACTCAGCATCAGTCTTTTTAAAATACTGGGCTCGGCATGAAGCGTGCCACTTAAAGCCCATTTTTGCCTTAATCAACCCATCGATAATTACATTCGCTCTTTTAAAATCAGCAAAAAAACAATCATCAACAAAAGCTATTCTCGAAGGATGAAAGAGGTCATTGATACTTTTGAGTTCTTGCAGAACCCGTTCCCCACTTTTTTTGCGGAAAGAGCGTCGATGCATGACCAAAACATCGCAAAACTCACAGCGGTGCGGACAGCCACGCTCTGATTGATAAGTAAAGTTATCAAATTGATAATATTTGGGATCAAGCGATGAGTAATCAATGTCCAACTGAGAGTTGAAATCCATAAAGGGCCGGTCTTCGTTATGTAAAATTTGATCGTTCTTTTTATAAGAAATACCAATTACCTTTGATAAGTCTGTCCCATCATGTAAAGCTTTTGATAATTCTACGATAGTTATTTCCCCTTCACCTCTAACAACAATATCTGCCAAGGAACACGTAGACAAAGTCTGCTCTGCAGTCAGCGTGGCGTGAACACCACCCCAAACAATAGGAATGGCCTTATTATACTTGCGCACTTTTTCCGCGCAGTAAAGCCCATATGTAATATGCTGGCCGGTTAAAATTGAGATACCGACATAAAGCACGTCATCATTCAATTCGTGTTCTAGGCGTTTAAGCGCGTCCTCAACCCGGCCATCGATAACCACAACATTAAAACCACCTTGCTTCAAATAACTGACCAAGGAAAGAATTGCCAAAGGGATAGTAACTCTTTTGCTGATGAGCCAAGTAAAGAGATTTTTTGTCAAATAATAAAACAAAGGCGGCAACTTATCCCTTAAATACAAGCCAACACGTCCAGGCATTATTAAAATAATCTTATTTCTTTTCATGCAGATTATCCCCCAAACATATTTTTTTAAAAAGACCAACCAGCCTTTGATTGGCTAAACGATTATCAAACAGGCTTTCCGCCCTGGCCCGGCCAGCCTTGCCCATGGCCACACAAACATGCGGGTTATCAAGCAAATAGTATATTGCCCTAACTAATTCGTGCATATTAACCTTTAATGTTTCAAGCAAAGGAATGATAATGCCTGTATCCTGCACAACAGCTTCGGGAATTCCGCCAGAATCCGTAGCAATAATCGCCCGGGCACTAGCCATAGCTTCTTTGATAGCCAAACCCATACAAGCACGCTTGTCATAAGACGGGGCAATTAAAAAATCGGCTGCTGCATAATACAGAGGTAATTCCGCAAAACTAATATCATTTAACACAAAAACATGATCAGGATATTTTTGTCTAACTTCTTCAGCCACACTATTAAGAGGTCCTTTGGCTCCAACTAGCACAAAAACCAGATTATCCCTTTCCTTTACTACCCCTGGAATAATCTCAAGGATGCAATCTAATCCCATCTCAGCCACAAACCTGCCCAGGAAAAAAGCCATTTTCTTATCTTGGCTAATTCCGAGTCTTTGCCTTAATTTTGCCCCATCGTTACAAGGGGAAAACTTTTCCAGATCAACACTATAATAAGTAACTAATACTTTATTTGGATCAAACCCAACTTGAGTAACGCCATCAGCACAATACTGGCTTGAAGCCATAACAACATCGCAAGCCGACAACGAGGTTCGCGCATAATTCCTAAGTTTTGCCCTGCCTTTAAAGCTGTAAAGCTCAGCAAAAATAGTTGCCAAACAATGCAATTTTATTTTGACTCTTTTCATAATTAATGGTATCACATAGGCGTTATGCAGATGATAGGTACTGATCACCTGTATATGCTTTTCCTCGATTATTTGCTGAGCAACCTGAGCTGTAATCGTTGCCTGTATTGCGGCTTTCAAACCCAGGCCATGGCTGACAAACCACAGCATACCCAAGATTGATCGGAATAAGTGCTGAGGCTTAATCAGCTGTTTGCTCTGGTTTTTGATGTTTAAGCGGGTAATTACCGCACCATTGGCTAAGGTCAACACTTCATCCTTTTCACCAAAGGTAATAACATCAACCTCAAAATTATTTTGTCTTAATTGTGGCACTAATGAATTCAAATGCGTGGCGATGCCTCCATATGGCGGCGGATATGAGCCAATAAATAACAACCTATTTTCCGATGTCCCAGCCACACTCATTATATTTCCTCCGCTGAGTCTTCTCGCGCCAATACACGCATAACCATCATCTTGGTCCGGATCAATTTCCATTGTTTCTTTATGAAAACAAAAATTACAGCAAAATCAGCGCGGCGCACATATATAACGTCCGCAAGCGTAGTGCCAGTTGACCAACAAAAAACCAAAATAGTAATAATGGCAACTGCAATAAAAGTTAAAGAAAAAGCATAGGCCGCACCAACAACCCCAAAAACAGGAATCAGAAAAACCCCTAAAATTACTTGAAAAACCAACGGCACAAAAGAAATATAA
>JAHIZU010000131.1 GCA_018814265.1 Candidatus Margulisiibacteriota bacterium
AGGAGTAAAATATTATGGTTGCCAGAACAAACATGAGGACAATGACCGGTTATCGCGGAAGAGTTTTGTCACGAACACAAGCTGAACTTAATAGTTTCTACGGCTCCAGAATGCCTTCCCTAACAACAAAACAAATCGCCCTAGACCAAGTCAGGTTACGGGCTTATCGCGACCTGGGAAACTGTGATATGCAAAGGGTCGCAGACCATCTCGTTGTCGTAACCCCGGATTCCGTTTCCGCTGAGGAACTGCGAGCAGCCGAAGCAGTAAAACTGGGGGGGCAAGAAATCGTTGAAGATGCCGCAGCCGGCGAAGCAACCAGGCTCGGCTTAGGCACAAAATATTTGCTCACCCCGCAAAAGATTGCTGAAGCGCTAATTCTACACGGATTAAGGCAACCCGATAACATCATCCCCATCCCTGTGGCTCCCAATGACCTGGCCCCGATCTCTTTAGGAGTCAGGCATAAACTGCAATTTGTTTATGACTTAATAAAGTTGGCTGCCTCTCCCAGCTCCAGCCCGGCTTTAAACCCAGCTGAAGTAATTAAAAGCCAATTTAGCTTAACTGTGCTTAATGAAGAAACTCAATTGCAGATCGTGCGAGAATTTGCCCAACACAGTCACTTTGGCCTGTCACCAGAGCGAACCCTGTTTGTTGTTCAGGAAAAAGGTCTGGGCATGAGCATCAGAGACAGCCAAGTTTATTTTGACCAACGCTCAGAATTTAGGCTTTGGAACCATGGAGACATGAAAACACAAGAAACCCTCAACGGCAAAGTCTTTTGGGCCAGGATCAATCCTGCTAACGGTGAGCTGGAAAGAAATTTCTTAGCTCCTGAAGCTGTTGAAGAAATTTTTAGCGGCATGAGCAATCTTACCTCCTACCCGATCGAAGATCTGGATTACTTGACCAGCGCAATTAATCTGACCAACCTGGCCATGGCCTTGCGTTTGGGCAACCAGGGTTTTCGGATGACCATGGAAGCTGTGGCGCAAGGGATCCCACCGCAAAAAGGCGGTTTTTTCACCTTTGACCCGGCCTTGGATAAGGTCGTTTGCATTGAAAGCGATTGTGGCGGGGACATTGTCCGCAATGACGATCCAGCCTCACTGGCGCAGATCGCTTATTTAAATAAAAACTTTAACATGTTCCCGAACCCGGTTGAGGCCTTGCGTGTCCTGGCCAGACAAACATTGCCGCAGCATTTAACCATCAAGGGGCATCATCTTTATCCGCAAAGTGTGCAAGGAGACCAAAACTTTGAATTACCCACTGCAGTGATCATGTGGCAGCCAGTGCAGCAGATCAGAAATCTTAAGATTTTGGCCCACGGAGCACCAACTTTGGAGGCAATGCAGGCTCAAGACCAGCAACCGGGGTTCCTCGATTTAGCCAGAGAACATGGCATAATCTAAAAAAGTGCTTTAACAAAAGGGGCTGCCTTTTTGACTAAAGGCGCACCTATTTTCCTCTTCAAAACTGAAATTTTTATCAAAAGCCACGGATAAATAAATGGCTAGAAGCGTTTGGAGCCAAATACTTTAATTAAATCGGGGTCTAATAATTAAGACGTCAATCGTTCACGGAGTTATTCTGGCAGCTGGTTACGGCATGAGACACCGCGCGATCACAAATCCAGGTATTTGCTCGTTTGCCCGCCCTAAGCCAATGCTCCCATTGCTCAACAGGGTTTTGATCGATTATTCGATCAATGCTCTGCAAAGACTGGGCGTTCAAATGATCCATGTTGGCACCGGTCCGCGTCCCATGTCTGAGATACTGGAAAGGCACCTTGCCGAGCTGGAAACCCCATCCTTTAGAATCAACGCTTTTAGCGAGAAAAGCCTTTTGGACACGGCCGGCACCTTAAAATATATCATGGAAAATTTCCTCGACGTTGACCGGGGAGACACTATTTGTGTGCTGCCCTGCGACACGCCTAATAACATTGATTTGAAACCGATCTTGTTAAATCACTTGCACAATAATGCCGCACTCACCGTAGCCGCCCTGCCTATCAGATGGTCCTCAACAGAATGGAAAGAACGAACTTTTGGCACGATCAAATTGGGCATTCTGCCAACCATTGCTGAGTTTAGAGACAGAAATCATTTTGAAACTGCACTAAGACAGCGGTCAGAGGTCCTCCACGGACAATCATTTCGGGTCGAGACCTTCTGCGAACAGGAAGAAAGGGATCGCGCTCAAAGCAACTTGATCAGCACGGCAATATATTTCTTCCAGGCTGGACTATTAATGGACCTTGCCCCTTTCATCACTCCAAGAGAAGCCGATCCCCGCTTTTCCGATATCGGCCTTCATATTCTCCCTTTGCTTGGCGGCCGGCACGAAGAATTTGCTTCGCACAATATTAATGACAATTTTATTCGCAAAGTCAAACGGGGAGATTATCCTTTTTACGCCTACCTCCTCCCAGGAAACACTTACTGGCGTGACATTGGCAATCCGCTGGCTTTACTTCAGGCCAACCTGGCAGCCCTGCAAATGAATGCCGGCCAGAAACCCAATGAAGAAGCAGAATCAGTCGGCCGATTTCCCAGCAGCTGGCAGAGTCTGGGAGAGTTGGCCAGGAAATTTCGAAACCCTTCCTTTATCGACGAAAGCGCTGTCATTAGAAGTACTGCCAGGATCAGGAATTCCGTTATCCTTGGCAATACCGACATTGCCGGCCACATCAAAAACAGTATTGTTTTTCCGGGAAGCCACCAAAGTCTTGCCGGCAAGTCCATGATGAGAAGGAATGTGATCAGCCGAGGAGTCAGACTGGTCAACTGTATTTTTGTCGGCGGAACGCTCGGGCCGGAATTCGCTCCCAAGACGATAAGTGACCGCATCATTTATGAAACCATTCACGGCGGCCTGGCCTTTGACCCGATCTAATATTTTTTCTTAAGAAAGGAA
>JAHIZU010000132.1 GCA_018814265.1 Candidatus Margulisiibacteriota bacterium
CGCGCTAACCCGGCCTTGCTTGACCACATTAATGTTGATTATTACGGCTCACCCACGCCATTGAAGCAGCTGGCTTCGATCTCTGTGCCTGAGCCGCGCCAGCTTTTAATTACTCCTTATGATAAGACCGCTGCCCAGGCGATTGAAAAGGCCATTTTAACGTCAGATCTGGGCATTAACCCAAGCCGGGAAGCCAATGTGCTTCGCTTGAGCTTGCCGCAACCATCGGAGGAACGAAGAAAAGAGCTGGTCAAAGTTGTAAAAAAGGAAACGGAAGATGCTAAAGTGGCGATCAGGAATGTTCGCCGCGAAGCCAATGACAGCTTGAAAAAACAAAAGAACGAGAAAAAGATCACCGAAGACGACGAAAAAAACCTAGATAAAAAAGTCCAGGACATGACCAACAAATACTGCAGTGAAGTTGATCACCTTTTGGCCACTAAGCAAAAAGAGATCATGGAGGTCTAACCTGGGCCTGCAAAACGTCCCCCAACATATCGCGATTATCATGGACGGGAATGGCCGTTGGGCCAAAGAGCGTGGTTTGCCGCGCATTGCCGGCCATCGCGAAGGCTCTGCGTCGGTCCGGGCGGTACTCAAGGCTTGCGCTGAATACGGCGTTAAATTTTTAACTGTATACGCCTTTTCTACTGAGAATTGGAACCGCCCGCAGGAAGAAGTTGATTTCTTAATGGAATTGTTCGGCCAAACCATTGACAACGAAGTCGAAGAATTGATGGCCAACAAGGTCAAACTAAGATTTTTGGGCCGGCTGCAAAAATTTTCTCCAGAACTTAAGCAAAAAATGTCTAAGGCAATGGAGCAGACCAAGGATAATGACCGGATAACCTTGAATGTGATGGTCAATTATGGCGGCCGAGCGGAGCTGGTTGACGCGGTTAAGGAAATAGTTGCCGAGGGTCGGAGAGAAATCGACGAGAATACGATCAGCCAGCATTTATATACTAAGGGCCTGCCCGATCCGGACTTATTAATTCGTACCGCCTCCGAGCTGCGAGTCTCAAATTTTTTGCTCTGGCAGATCGCTTATGCCGAGATCTATGTAACGCCGGTCCTCTGGCCTGATTTTCGGCGCGACCAGTTGAAAGCGGCCATAGAAGCATATCAAAAACGTTTAAGAAAATTTGGTAAAACCGCGGAGCAAATTGATGCTGGTTAGAATTCTCACAGCTTTAATAACTGTGCCGATCATTATCGCTTGTGTTTACTTTGGCGGCGTAGCTTTTCTGCTCCTAGTCCTGGCGCTGGCCATTGCCTCGATCAATGAGTTTTATAACATGATGCAGAAAAAAGATTTTCGGCCAGCTTACTGGGTTGGAAATTTCTTCACTATATTTTTTATTGTTTTTGCTTATTACGCTTTGAAAAAAAACTGGGAGCCGGCTCATTCGGCGATTTTAACCGGCTCAGCGCTGGTAACCATGGTTGCCACGCTGTTTTTGAAGCGCCCCAAGGAAGCGATCGTTGACATTGCTGTTACTTTCCTTGGCATGTTTTATATTGGCTGGTTTTTTAGTTATTTTTTGTTCATCAGGGCGCTGACAGAGCGGGGAGCCTATTTACTCTTTCTACTGATAACTATCTGGGCTTTGGATGTGGTGGCCTATTTCTTTGGCACAAAATTTGGCAAGCACAAGCTCTTTCCTTCAGTTTCACCCAAGAAGACCATCGAAGGCGCGGCTGCAGGTTTTATGGTCTGCTTGGTTGCCGCGGGCATTTTTGGTTACTACGCTGGGTTTGATATGACGCACTCCTTAATTTTGGGGGCGCTCATCGGCTTTGTTGCCCAACTGAGCGACCTGGTCGAGTCGCTGATAAAGCGAGATGCCGGGGTTAAGGATTCTTCTTCTCTGGTGCCTGGCCATGGCGGGGTTTTAGACCGCATGGATAGCTTTATTCTTACCGCGCCAGTTGTCTATTATTATCTTGTTTGGGTGATCTTGCGATGAACCTTAAGCAGGTCGTAAAAATTGCTTTGAAAGAAGATGTTGGGGGTGGGGATATTACTACCTGTAGTGCCGTAGATAGTAGTGCAGTAGCCAGGGGAAGGGTTTTGGCGAAGGAGGCTGGCGTTGTTGCCGGCTTGGCGGTGGCCAAAGAGGTTTTTAATCAGTTTGATCGAAGAATTAAATTTGTGCCCAAAGTAAGAGACGGGGCAAAGGTTAAAAAAGGCAAGATCATTGCCACGGTTTCTGGTCCGGCTAGAGGGATACTAACAGGCGAGCGGGTAGCCTTGAACTTTCTCCAGCACTTGTCAGGAGTCGCCACCTTGACAAATAAATTTACGTCCCTTGTCCCCCGCACCTCGATCCTTGATACCAGGAAAACGACCCCTGGACTGCGAGCTCTCGAAAAATACGCGGTTAAGCTTGGCGGCGGGACTAACCATCGCATGGGATTATATGATGCTATTTTGATCAAGGACAATCATCTTGTTTTGGGAAAAGGGATTGAGAAGGCCGTAGAGGGCGTCAGAGGGAGATACGGCGATAAGCAGGCGATAGAGGTTGAAGCGAAAACTATCGCGCAAGTTAAACAGGCGATAAAGGCGGGAGCGGATACAATTCTTTTAGATAATATGAACATTAAAACTTTGCGCCAAGCTGTCAAGTTATGTAAAAAGGCTAAGCTTTTGACAGAGGCATCGGGCGGAGTCAATTTAAAAACTGTGCGCAAGATTGCGAAGACGGGCGTTAATGCTATTTCAGTTGGGGCTCTGACGCATTCTGCAAAAGCGCTAGATATTAGTTTAGAAGTTATAAACTAGTACTTAGTGTGTGTTGAAGAGGCCTCGGGGTTGATTCTAAGCCCCCTCTTGACAGAGACGCATTTGAGCCGGCGCTTTCTTCTTGAACTTCTTCCCCATCTGAAGCCGAATAATGTTGACCAAGAAAGGCTTGAAATTCTTGGCTCATTAAGGCGCTTTCAATATTGCCGTAGAGAGCAACTAACCCTCGCATCATGATCGCGAAATTTCCCAAAGGAATTGCTTCTCTCTCGGTTGCGATTCCCAGGGGATAAGCAACAGTTGTATCTGGGCTCAAGTTTAAAATGTTTCTCATAATATTATCTTGGAGGATTATTTGCTCGCAGACATTTGCTAATTCTTCAGCCGCTTCCTGCTCAAAAGGGATATCTTCGGGAGAAAGGCGCTGAGTTCTAGCTACATGCCCTAATTCGTGAATGCCGCAATTTTGCCAAGGGACAACATATTCGCCTCCAGCAAACTCCGTTCGTGCGCCATCTGAGTCGAGATAAACATGCAAATTCCAGGTGTTGCAATCATTCTCTACATCATAAATAAATGTTACTCCAGCTTGAAATCCAGTTCCAAAGGAAAAAGCCTGTTCTGGCGAGCGGCCTACACTGGTTAGGAGCGCTTGAAGATGAGGATCGGCTAATGCCGAAGCCTGTTCCGCATATTGACTTGGGATCATGGTCATAACAGCGGAGATGCTGTTTGAATGCGCTCCTTCATATAGATCTCTAAAAAAAGCGCCATATTGAGGGTTGGATCTAATAAAGCTAGCGAAGGCAGATGACCGAGCAGCTAGAGTTCCGACAAATGGATCTGTTGCATAGTATCTGCCAGGATCAGCGGCCATCGCTTGAAGACTTTCTTCTAGCTGGGGAGCAATTGAGTGATTTGCTTCAGCCAATACGTCCCTATATGAAATTGTCGCGCTATCCCCATCTCTGGAGGCAATTTGGCTAAACCTTTCCTGGTGTTGCGGATTAACTTCTTCTTGGCTTATTTGCTCATCGTTGTTTGTGTCGGTTCCATATTGCTGTAAAAGCCTGGAGCCGAGCTGTCTATATTGTGTAAAAGTTCCGATAACTGTCATTTCTCGCCCTCTCTGTTTTAAAGCCGTTAGGGGCTGTTTTATATACTATATATATCGGTTTTTTTTAGGTAAACCTTGCGGGGTTTTGCCGTGTGGCGGGGGCCCATTTTTTCTGTTATAATAAAACATCCAATGCCCCGCAAGTACGTTTTAAAAACCCATTTTAATGCGGAAAAGAATTTTCGTATTGATTATCAGAAAGAACTGACTGAAGAGCAATTGCCGGTTGCGACTTTTTCTGGCGGGCCGATGCTGGTCATTGCCGGGGCAGGCTCTGGCAAAACTCGTACAGTTACTTATCGTGTTGCCTATCTGGTTGAATCCGGCGTGCCGCTGGATCGCATCCTGCTGGTCACTTTTACCAACAAAGCAGCCAAAGAAATGTTGTCACGCGTCGAAATGTTATTAGGCCGTGACGTAAAAGATATTTGGGGTGGGACTTTTCATAGCGTGGGGAACAGGATTATCCGCCGCCATGCCAAACTAGTTGGTTATGAATCAAATTATACAATTCTAGATCGCGCTGACTCCAAGGAATTAATCGACTCCTGCATTGCTGACGCCAATATTGACGTAAAAGCCAGGCGTTTTCCCAAGGGAGACAATCTTCAATCCATCTTTGGACTGGCGATGAATAAAGGCAAAAAGATTGTTGATATTATTGCTTATAATTATCCGCAGTTTGAATCTTTGACCGATGAAATTGAGGGGATCTGCAAGGCTTATCAAGAGAAAAAGAAAAAACACAATCTGATGGACTTTGATGACCTGCTTTATTACTGGTGGAAGCTGCTCTCGGAGAATAAAGACATTGCTGAAAAATACGCCAGAAAATTTCTGCATGTTTTGGTGGATGAATACCAGGACACAAATCTTCTGCAGGCTAAGATTGTTAACCTGCTTGCTTCTGGGCATCGCAATATCATGGCCGTGGGAGATGATTCCCAATCTATCTATTCTTTTCGCGGTGCCCACTTTAAAAACATAATGGATTTTCCCAAGGTGTACCCGGAGGCCAAGGTTTTTAAGCTGGAACTTAATCATCGTTCTGTTCCCGGCATATTAGATTTGGCCAACCAGTCAATCCTTAATGCCAAGGAGAGGTTTAATAAAGAGTTGCGGGCGAATCGTACTGGAGAACAGAAGCCCGTGGTCTTGCCGATGAGCACGGTTTATGAGCAGGCCTCATTTATTGCGCAGCGTATGCTGGAATTGCGTGAAGAAGGACACGCCTTAAACGACATGGCAGTGCTTTATCGCTCACACTACCAATCTATGGAAATCCAGATGGAGTTAACTAAGCGCGGCATCCCTTTTGAAGTGCGCTCTGGTTTGCGCTTTTTTGAAG
>JAHIZU010000133.1 GCA_018814265.1 Candidatus Margulisiibacteriota bacterium
AGGGCCGTATTGTTAATTGTAAGTTGTTAGTTAATAGGTGTCGGGATTACGACAGCACGCCGGACGTAAAGAGGAAAAATAGGGAACAGAGGTAGATTGTTATGACAATCAGGGAAAGCATATGGTTTTTGACCTGTTTCTTTTGTGCGTAATAAATCAAGCCCATAAGCAACGCCCCGATCAAAGCAACAAAGATCATGCTTGAATTTACTGTTGAATACAGGGAAGCCGGCCGATAAAAAATATCCGCCAGGAAAATAAGGGAAACATCAAATATATTACTGCCTACCATATTGCCAATTGCCATGCTGGCATGGCCCAACTTTAACGCAGAAAAAGAAACTGTTATCTCCGGCAGGGTCGTTGCCAGCGCCAAAAACAAGACTGCCACAAATGTTTGTCCCCAGCCCATAACATTGACAATCTCTGCGCCAATAAATGGCAGCCAGCTGCCCGCAGCAACAACCGCTGCCGCTGAAAAGAAGAAAAACAGATATGTCTGAAGAGACGAAACATGGGCGTAAGTTTTCGCCCCAAGCGTTTCTGCGCCTTCACGATAATTATAAAGAATAGCCAGCGACAACAGATAAACCCCTAGAATCACCATGGAATAGACAGAGATGCCCCGTATCGAAAGATCAAGGGAAACATGTCCCAGCGCCAGAGCAGCGGCTACCGTCAGTAAGATAACTGCGCCAAAAAGTGTGGATATCAAATTGCCTTCCTTGGGCTTGATGAAGATCGTTCCTTTACCGCGCAGTCCCCAAAGCAGGTCAAGGAGAGAAAGGGTAAACATGTTCATTGTGCACGCACCGAGCAGATCTCCGGCCGCCAAGTCCGGCGCTTGAGCCAGGGCTGAAGCAGAAATGCTGGTCGCCAACTCTGGCAAAGAAGTAATGGCAGCTAAAAGCACCAGGCCGATCCAGGCGCGGCACAAGCCGGTTTTTTCAGCAATCGCATCCCCGTATTTGGTCAGCTTGGAACCGGCAAGGTAAATAATCGCGGCACAAATTAAAAATTTCAACCAAACTAAAAGCATTGGATGCATTCTATCATGGGCTCAACTCTCTTCTCAACCGTGCCACGATCCGTTTAGCATAAAAGCCCAGGTCAGTCCTTTGGCCCAGCATTTCCAGAATTGCCAAAAGGACTTCGTTTTTTTGCGGCAGAACACTGTGCCGCCAGAGTTCCACACTTTGGGAAAGATTATCTTCTGCTTCTTCCTCTATGTGATCGCATTCCCTCTCCTTGGCCTCGAACTCCTCGCGCTCAAATCCAGGGTAGAGCTGCCGGTTTAAAGCCTCACGCCATTCATGGGCCCAGCGGCGTTTACTTAAATATTCAGCCGCAATGCGGCGGCCAGCTTCTTGAGGATTAAATTCTTCTGCCATGATCTAGAAAAAGTCTGGAATAGTCGTGGTGCTCGGAATAGGAACTCCAGGCCTGACCGTTAGGTAAAAATTCTGGGTCTTGGTTTGGCCCGCCGTCACAGTCACTTCGCTCGAAACTGACTGGTAGATCTGGTTGTTTTCTTCAGTATAAACATGATAAGTCCCGGCCGGGACATTGGAGATTGAATAATTACCATTACTGTCGCTGCGGTCAGAATAGCTGGTACCGCTTACGCTGACTAAAATACTTTGGACACCGCCTGCATCCAGCTCGCCGGTAATTTTACCCTCAACCCAACATTTGTCTGTCACAGTAATGGAGGCCGAAGCGCTTTTATCATCATAAGTGGCTACGACCGTGCCGCTGCCGGTTGCAGCCCCAGCAATAAATACCCCGTTTGAATTGACCGTGCCAATGCTTCCCGTCACACTCCAGGTTGGGGTCACGCTGACAATCTGGCCCAGCGAGTTAATCCCCAGGACAGTAAAAGCCTGGGGTTGATTGATGCCAACAGTTACGGGCGAAGGAGAAATCGTTAAGCTGGACACTCCGCTGCTAATATCGCCACAGCCAAAAATTACCACGAGCACAAGAAGCAAACCGCCAAGCAAAGAGAAGCGAAGGTAGTTAAAGAAGTTTGCCATCACGAACCACAATCTTGCCAGCAACAATCGTATAGATGACCTGCCCTTTGAGTTTCCACCCACTAAATGGCGTATTTCTGCTCTTAGAGGCGAACTGGGAAGGGGTCACCGTCCATTCTGCTCCTGGATCAACTATAATAACATCAGCATCCGCTCCGACCTTAAGCGTTCCTTTATTTAAATTGAGGATCCTGGCCGGCGCAACCGTCATTTTTTCGATCGCCTTTTTCAAGGTCAGGGCTTTTGTGGCAACTAATTTTGTCAGGACCAGGGCCAGGGCTGTTTCCAAGCCAACCATACCAAATGAAGCCGAATTAAACTCAATATTTTTCTCTTCGATGTTGTGGGGCGCATGGTCTGTAGCTATGGCATCAATGGTCCCATCCCGCAATCCCCTGATCACCGCCTTGAGATCCTTGGGAGTTTTCAGGGGCGGGTTAACCTTGGCGTTCGTGTCATACTCTTTAACTGCCGACTCAGTCAGGCTGAAATAATGGGGACAGGTCTCACAAGTAACGGGAACCCCGCGTCTCTTGGCCCGACGAATCAGCTCAACTGAATTAGCTGAGGAAACATGCGCAATATGGACCTGCCCGAACTCCGCCGCTAACATGGTATCCCGGGCAACCATGAGCTCCTCTGCTAAGGCAGGGAAGCCCGGTAAACCGATCGCCGTTGACAAAGCGCCCTCATTCATCGAACCGTTGTGGGACAAACCTTTATCTTCGCAATGTGAAATAACCGGAACAGAAAACTGCCTGGCATACTCCAGGGCCTTACGCATCAGCGCGGAGCCCATCAGCGGCTGGCCATCATCAGAAAAAGCCACTGCCCCCGCCTCCAACATCAAACCCATCTCTGCCAATTTTTCTCCTTTTAAGCCTTTGGTAACCGCAGCAATCGGGAAAACATTAACTATCCCGTCACTCTTGGCTGTATCACTGACATATTTTACAACTGCGGGGTTGTCAATGGCTGGCTCAGTATTGGCCATGCAGCAGACGGTGGTAAAACCTCCCTTGGCCGCTGCCCGTGTGCCGCTGGCAATTGTCTCCTTGTCCGGCCGGCCGGGATCGCGCAGGTGAGTATGCATATCGATTAAACCCGGCAGGACAAGTTTTCCCTTAGCGTCAATTACTCTAACCCCTACCCCCTTAACCCTAACCCCTACTTTCTTAATCTTCCCGTTCTCGATCAGGACGTCCCTGACTGCATCCAGATTGGACGCCGGGTCAACCACTCGGCCGTTTTTGATCAGTAAACCTGCCATTACATTTTAATCCTTTTTCTCACGTTCGAGATAATGCCTCGAATGCCTTTTTTCTCCTTACGCTTTCCTTTGCCGCGTTCTTCAGTTTTTAAGTGGGTCAAGGCATGCATAGCCGCCCTTTGTTCAGCTTCTTTTTTGTTCCTGCCCCGGCCGGAGCCACATTTTCGGCCCTGGATCTTGACCTCCATCCAGAAGACGCGACGGTGCTTAGGCCCCGTCTCTTTGATAACCAGATAATGCGGCAGTGTCCATTTACGCTTTTGGGTGTACTCCTGCAAAGCTGATTTGTAGTCGCGGATGTACCCCTCACTGGAAACAGTTTCAATCTCTTTGAGTAAAAACCCCAGGATCACTTCCCGGGATTTGCCAATACCGGCATCAATAAAAACCGCGCCAATCACTGCCTCAAGGGCATTAGCCAGATTTGATTTCCGGCGGGCGCCTCCGGTCCGTTTTTCATTGGCGCTTAAGAGGAGAAAATCGCCGACATTAAGCCTGCGGCCCACTCCCGCCAGGGTTTCGTCAGAAATAACCGCGGCCCGTATCTTGGTCAAAGCACCTTCTGCCCGTTCGGGAAACTTATGATAAAGGTATTCGCTAATCACCAGCTTAAGGATAGCATCGCCAAAGAATTCCAGTCGCTCGTTGTCAGCTATTTTTTGCTCATGACCGTACGAGCTGTGGGTCAACGACTGATTGAGCAGTGACTTACTAAGAAAGGAGGTGCCTAATTTCTTTTCGAACTCACGCAGTTCTTCTTCTCGCTTTGGGGGCAATCGTTCCATTTGACATTATATTCTACATTATTTATAATCGGTTATCAACCCTGAACCAACTGGCACAGGATCAACTGTCCAAGCAAACATAAAAAATAAGGTGGTTTAAATGAGTATACTTTCGCCGATCATGAATTATATTATTGACAAAGAAGTGGGGTTCCCGATCCCTTCGGAAAAAGAAAAGATCAATAAGGCCCTTAAGCGCTATCGCTACATCCTTTCCCAGCACCCCGAGCGCTCTGACGCCCCTGAGATAATGTTTGGCATTGCCGATCTTTTGGTCGGCCGCGGCGGCCCTGGCGATCACGCCGAAGCAACCAAGCTCTATGACCAGATATTGCTGCGCAACCCGCCAGAATATTTAAAGGCCCGGGCTTTAATTGGCAAGGCTGAGCTACTGATCGGAGCTCCTGAAGATTTTGGCGATGCCATATCGCTGTCAGAAAAAGCGCGGCAAATTC
>JAHIZU010000134.1 GCA_018814265.1 Candidatus Margulisiibacteriota bacterium
ATCAACCATTCTTTTATTAACATCATTTTTCCCTAACCCCATCCCACTCACTGCAACCGCTGCGCTGCCCAGCCCATGCATAAGGGTTAGAGGATATCTTAATTCCTTCTGCAGAAATCCGCTTTGCGCTTGAGGATGGGTGGCCACCGGGGCTAAAGCCTCTTTGGTTACGCTGGTTAACCTTAAGCCATAGGTTCTCAAAAAGGGTGACATAATTTGTCTTAAGGTATCTAATTCTCCTGACCGTAAATTTCTAGTCCTGATTCTTGAGGGTCTTATCGAATCAATCCTTGCTAATACTCCCACTTATTTATCCTCCTTTAAATAAAACAAAAAGCCGCGAACAAACTCGCGGATTCTACTGCCAAATAATTTGGGCCTGACAAACCCTCAGATCACCAGATTAATTTTTTAGAAGATCATACTTCACAATGCCCCGCTCAAGGATCTTTTTGGTGACATTGTTTTCTGGGATCTCATAGACCACAACAGTTTCATCCTGAAAAAGGTTCATGGTCTTGCACTTGGGGCACTTAATTTCAACCTTACTGCCTTCATCAACTTTAGCCAGGAGACGGTGACAAAATTTGCATCTAAAATCTTTCATCATTGTTTTAGCTCTCCTCTTTCCACTACTTGATTATCGATAGGGTTCCTGAAAAATTTCACTTTTTTTTTTACAAATTATTGTCAAATTCTTTCAGGGGAAACAAGATCCTGAAAAGAACTATTAAGCGCTAACAAGTAATCGACGGAAAATTCAGAAAGGTCATGGCGCCAAAGTATGCGGGGGATTTGTGAAATATCCCAATTAATTCCCAAAAACCAATCCAGAATCTGTAACGCCCCCAGATTTTCCCCTTCCCCCCTGGCCTCTTTTGCCAGCTGGCCCAGAACCTGGTCAGCCCGATTATAAGCTTGCTTTACAAATTCAAAATCCCTTCCGCGAAACGGAAAGTTTAGTATGGATTCCATTCGTTTGCCCAAGCTTTGGCGCGCTTTTTCAAAAATTACAGGCGGTCTTATCCCACGCCGATGATAAACTTCCAGAAATCTGTAAGCTCCTACCTCCCCAAAAGCATCCAAACAATCCAAAACCCTCAAGGCAATAGCTTCCTCGGAATTATCGCTTGGATTAACATATTGATGATGGGAGCGGATAATCGAACAGATGCGATCGCGCTCGGCTGGGCCAGGAGATAAATCAGAAAGATAACCTCGGATCGTCTGCGCGCTAACCGCGCCGTGGTCCGCGGCCTGTGAATAAAAAACCCCAACATCATGTAAAACAATGGCTATTTCCAAAATTCTATTATCTCTTTCTCTGGAATGAGGAAGCAGCCCGGCATTATTAAGCAGACGCAGGGCATGATCTTTAAGATGGGATTTTGAAGAGTACGGAGCAAAGCGAATCAAATGATCAAACAACCGAAAAGCCGCATTTAACCGGGCCATTCTTTCTGAGTCAGCCGCTTGTATCCTCCTAAAAGTTAAGGGTTTTCTTCCAGGATAGTGCACTTGTAAACTTGTCATGTGATCACCTACGCGCTCAGGGTGATATTGTCATTTGCCGTATCGTTAAGCGCCGCGACTCTTCTGACTTCATCGATCAAGGCATCGACTAAAAGCCAAGCTTCGCCAGCCGCGTTTTGGCTGACAATATACAATAATGTATCCCGCGTAAGCCGATTTAAACCGTCGGTAGCCAGCAGATAAATGTCGCCCGGCTGGGCGCTGAATCGGGCGATGTGGGTGGGAATAATTGGCGGCTCGTGGCCCAGAAAGCGCTCCATGCCGACCAGGTACGGGTCGCGAACATAATTAACATAATCATAATAACTGGTGCCCGGATATTCCAGGGTCGCGTCATCCTCAGTTACAGGAACTATAATTCTGTCCTCTCCTAACTTCAAGGGAACCCCCAGCGGAGAACGGTCCGCCGCCATTATCATCCGGGTAACTACGTTATCATCAAGGGTTAAAAGCTCAACCTCGCCGACCCTGATGCGATAGGCGCGAGAATCCCCTTCGCCAGCAATCTCCATTTCGCCTCGGCCGGGATCATAAAGACTGGCAACCAAAGTTGTCCCTGAATAATATCCGCTGGCCGGCGGGTTCAAGACATTGCTGGCCCAGACCGAAAAATTGGCGAATTGAATTGATTGCAGCAGCGAGGCGCCATCGGCAAAAGCGCGTAAAACCGCCCAGACGGCAATTTCGCTGGCTTTCTCTCCTCGGGGGTGGCCACTTAGGCCATCTGCCACTACCTGCAGGATTCTTTCCCCATCAGTGGCTATTGCAAAGTTGTCTTGATTGTTGTGCCTGCTTTCCTGACTGGTTCGAGCATAAATAATTGTTGGATCAAACCCAAGCAAGGAAGTCTGCGCATCACTTGCCCCTTCAGGTTTAAGTTCACTAACCACTTCAAAGGCCGCGACATTTGTGTAGGTGAGAGGGCGAAAAACCTGGTTTTTGAACCCCGGCTGATAAACATAGATATTACCGTCTTCCAGGCGAAAAGCCGGGCGCCGGAATTCTTCACTGGATCTCTTGACCTCATGGAGTTTTGGCCGAAGAAAGCAGCGGCGCCGGAATAGATCAACAACCCAAAGTTCAGTCTCGCTGACTGGAATTTCAATCCAGGATTTTTCATCAAAACGCCCCCTCAATCTCTCTAAGGTCTCAGCTTTTTCCGTAACCTCGCTGGTCACATAGTCGTAGCCCTGAACATAGTGAGCCGACAGGCCGGCCGCCTGAAAGATCAATTTGGCCAGCAAGGTCGCCTCCTGATATGAATATTCAGAAAGCTTTAATTGCTGAAAAATATAATTAACTATTTTATGGAACCGCAGCGCTGTCTTATCCCGGGTAAGAGCCAATTGCTGCGCTGTCAGCAATATCTCCTTGATATCAAAATCCCGGCCATCTTTTCCCCGGATACTTCCGGCAGAGCTAACAGCCAACTCCGGGCTGATCCGGTCGCCAGGCAGGAGATTGGCCGCATCTCTTACTTCAGCCACACTGGTCGTCATATGCGCCTGTCCCAGAACAAACTTAAGATTGTGCAAATGTTCCAGGATCGTGTCCCTGCTCCTAACACCCTTTTGCTGAATCACCCGCTCCTCCACAGCAAACCGGTGCTCCGGGCTGGCCTCAAAGAATAATTGCTTGAGCCGGGAGATCTCGTCAAGGTTTAGTCTGCCGGTAGCTTTTGAAGCGATCAGCTTTCTGGCTAATTGCCGGTCAAAAACAGCGCTTTGCAGCTTTAAAGCAACCAGCAAAAGATGGCTAATCGAGACCTGTCGGCCGTTAGCCACGACATGAGCAGGATCTCTGCTTTGGCACAGGTTAAACTGCTCCGCATATCTGAACTGGACTGATTTGTCTAGACAGCATTTTGGAGTACGGGTTTCCGATTTTGTTGTTTAGTTTCTTTCACCTCCTTAGTTGCTTCGTAAACCTCTGCCGGGGTTAGATTAG
>JAHIZU010000135.1 GCA_018814265.1 Candidatus Margulisiibacteriota bacterium
GGGCTTCGTCTGCCTTCGTAGTCATAAGATTTCCTTTGTCTTCTTTGCCGCTGTCATAACGCAGTTGGATCAGGCTGGAGTTCTCCTGGCGCTGCTTTAAGATCTGCTCCAGGAGCCCGACATTCTCTTGAGCGACCAGCACTTCCACAAAGTTTGAGCGCAGGTCGTAATAAACACTAGCTTTAGTTGACGTAAGACCGGCCTTCTGATATTCAACAGCAGAATAAGCTGACTGGATCCCGTAAATCCCAGCCATGCCCTTAAAAAGATTCTGGCTGGCGCTCAAGCCAAAGGAGTAAGAATCGCTCCAGGCCGAAGAGGTCGCGGACTGCGTGTTGGTCAAGCCGGCTGAAGCAGATAATTGGGGTAAAAAGGTTGACCAGGCCTTACGATAGGTCCATTCAGATGATTCCAGCTCTTTTTGCGCGCTGATCAATTCATTGCTGTTTCTCTCTGCCAAAGACAGAGCTTCGTTCCAGGTCAAGGCACCGACCCGTACGGATAAAACCAGCAGAAAACAAAGCAGCAGAAGCCAAACCTTCCTCATTTTGCTAACCTCTCCACCATATTATAGGATAAAAGAAAGCCCGGCGCAAAGGCCAGGCTTAACCGGCTACGGCCTTAGCGACCTTTAGGCCCGCGAGGCTTATGCTGATTCATAAGCTTTTTATATTTTTCCCTTTGTATTGGCGTGAGCAAGGCGCGCAGCTCAAGCAACGCGTCCAGCCGCTGGATCTCCATTTCAACTCGTTGCTGATTAATTTTCCCGATCAGGGCGTGCAGTTTTGTCCTGTCCGGAGTGTCTTGGTCTATTTCAACCTTAAGCTGTTCCGCCAGCTTTTTCATTTCCGCCCGATGAACTTTCCGCGCTTCTTTCCGTTTCTCCTCGTTAGCCTTGAGCGCGGCCTGCTGCTCCTTGCTCAAATCCAGCTTTTGAGTGATCATTTCCATTTTTTTCCCAGGATCCAGTTTATTTGCCTTCTCTCCCCTGCCCCAAAAAGCCAAAGACTGGGAAGCCAGCACCGCAACCAGGAACACGACCACTAAGATCTTTAACATTTTTTTCATTTTCATCTCCTCCTTTACAGTTGATTAGACAATATATTTTTCAAAAAGGTTCCCTCTTAATCTTCCAACACATAAGCCAGCAGGGGCCCATCAAGGCTTTCCTGTTCAAAAACATAAGACATTAAGATATCGCCATTGCTGGCCTGCTGCGCGGGATAATAGAAGTAGGCCGCAAAAGCCAGCAGCAGCACCGCTACCGCACCCGCCAGGAGGAATCTGGCTCGGGGCCGCCGTTGACTGACTTTTTGTTCGATCTGAGATAACAGCCTGTCGTAATCAGCCGGAGCCGCCGGTTCCTTCAATTCATTCAAGAATTCATTATAAGATATCATTATCCTTCAACTCCTTTTTTAATATCTCTCGCGCGCGGGACAGGTTTGACTTGACCGTTCCCACTGGGAGGTTTAAGATCTCTGAGATCTCCGAGATCTTTCTTTCTTCAACCTCAGCCATGATCAGGAGCATTCTCTGCTGCGGATTAAGCTTCTGGAGCGGCTCGAATGTTTTATCCGGCTCCTGCGTCTCCGATTGTTCCTCAACTTCGATCAGCCGAAAACTGCCCAAGAGATCTTTTAAGCCGGCGTGGCGTTTTTGTTTCTTTAAGAAATTCAGCGAAGTATTAACTGTGATCCGGTAGATCCAGGTACTCAGGCTGGAGTCAGCGCGAAACTTGGGTAAAGCTCGATGGATCCTCAAAAAAACTTCCTGAAAAAGGTCTTCCCGGTCGTGTTGGGAAGAAACATAGCGAGAGATCAGTCTCCAGACTGTTTTATTATGTCCAGCGTAGACTTGATTAAATTCTAATTGTCCCATCGCTTGCTCCATAACTATTGGTTAGACAACTGGGGGCTAAAAAAGGTTCCTTAAGGCTAGGCCAACCTACTCTTTTGAACCGGACTTAACTAATTAGCAGAAGCATTATAGCATAAAAAAAGGCCCCGCATTAAAGGGGGCCTTGATCGATCGATAAGGTCGACTAATTAGAACGCGAAATCTGCGTTCTGTCTTTGTCGTCTCGGGCTATCGGTCTTGGGCTTGGCTTCATTACAGGTGATCTCGCGCTCGCCCCATTTTTGGCCGCTCATGGCTGCAATGGCTTTTTCAGCGTCCGCGTCTTCCATGTCAAGAAAACCAAAGCCTCTGGACTTGCCAGAGAACTTATCATTAATTATCCTGGCTGATTGGACCGCGCCGAACTCGGAAAACTTAGCTTCCAGATCGGCATCAGTCACAGACCAGGGCAAATTGCCTACAAATATGCTTTTCATATGGTGTGCTCCTTTGTGAAATTTTTCTGCGATTAACGGAATGTAGAGGCCCAACAATGGGGACATCAACACGACTAAGAGGCAGACTCTTAAGTTCTCGATCCATTAACTTCGACCAGCCTGCCGCAGGCAGGCTCTTACCTATATGATTATCCGAAGTTTAGCAGAGAAATTTCACTTATTCTTAAACTTAATTGATTGGCAAATGATAACCGATCGCAGCGCTGTAATTGCTCTGATTATCCATAAAAGTAAGTAGTTGTTTTACGTAAACCACCGTCCCGCCACCCAAAGGAATACCAAGATATGCTCCAACCCTGGGAGCTGTTTTATTAACAGTGGTACTGCCAATACTATAATTGACCTGGACCACCCCCACATAAGGCATGATCTTATAGCCTGGCAATGCTTTTAAGTCCAGTCCCAGGTCAGTTCCGATAAAGTAGCCCGAAGCACTGAGCGCGGAAGACCCGGAAGAAGCATTAATGATTAAATAATCACCTTTCAGTGACCAGAACCAGATATTATTTTCATCAGGCTTAAGTAAGTAATACTTTATACCAGGCACAACTATTTGGACCGTGACCCCGCCTTCATTGACATTGGTATAGCTCATGTCCAATTCCAAACGGTTATTCAAGCCAAAACCGCCGCCGATCAAAACACCATTTCTAAAGCCAGAAGTATCAGCCAGAAAACCCAAGGACATTTTATTATTCTCAGTGAATAAAACATCAGCCATAGAGATCGAGGCCGCTAAAACAGCCAGAAATAGCATGAAGATGACCTTTTTCATTATCTCACTCTCCTGTCAAGATTTGCCAAAATTATCTCACATTATATTTTATTGCGCAATGATGATATAATTTATTGATGCCGGTCAATAAAGCCAAAAAGCATTTTCTTGGAAAAGAAGGTCACGAAAAGCTGAATTGCGCCGCGGCGATCATCAAGGCTTTTACGGAGCTCGATCCCAAAGCCAAAGATCTGATCTGCAAAGGCGGCGGCAAATCACCTAACGATGAATGCGGGGCGCTTTGCGCGGCAAGGGAGATCATCAAAAAGCAGCGGAGTATCTGGCTGCCCAGCTTTAATCCGGTTTTTCTGTTGACTGTTACAACTAAAATTTAGAAAGA
>JAHIZU010000136.1 GCA_018814265.1 Candidatus Margulisiibacteriota bacterium
CCGCCGCACCCCTGAATTCAATGATAAGAAGAACCGCAAAATGGCTTACAATGAGCTTAAGCTGCGCCAAATTGATGCTATGGTTGTCATTGGCGGCGACGGCTCAATGAAGTCAGCCTATAGATTTATGCAGGAGTATGGTTTTCCGGTAAACGTTATTCCAGCCTCAATTGATAATGATATTCCGGGAACTGACTATACTATCGGCTTTGATACTGCGGTAAATACGGCTTTGGAGGCAATTGATAAGATAAGGGATACAGCCACTTCACACGAAAGGGTCTTTGTCGTAGAAGTCATGGGCAGACACAATGGTTTTATTGCCTTGGATGTTGGCTTGTCTGCTGGTGCTGAGGCAATTTTGATACCAGAGGTTAAATACGATCTGGATATGTTGGCCAGACAGATCAGGGTTGGCCAGGAAAGGGGTAAAGAAAGCTTTATTGTAGTAATGGCTGAAGGAGTAGGGGATGTGCGTAAGATCGCTGAGAAACTGGGGGACAAACTCAATATTGAGGTTCGAGTCACCAACCTGGGATATGTCCAGCGAGGAGGGTCTCCATCATCTCTAAGCCGTGAATTGGCCTGCAAATTAGGCGCGGCAGCGGTTGAAGCGTTAATTGAAGGCAAATCAGGCTATCTGGTAGGCGCGATCTCAGATCGAGTCTGCCTTTTTCCAATCGATAAGATAAGTAAGACCACTAAGCAAATCGATATGGAGCATCTGCGAGTCGCGAATATGCTGGCGTCCTAGCCAAAGAAAACCTTCGCGATATCGTAAAGATCTTTATCAACTGTCTTAAGCTTAGCAACCGCTTTTTCCAACGGCACAGCCACGATCTTATTTCCCTGCAACGCGACCATTTTGCCGAAATGCTTGTCATGGACCAGGTCAATTGCCGCAATGCCAAAGCGGGTACCCAGGACGCGGTCAAAAGCACTGGGGGTGCCGCCTCTTTGAAGGTGTCCTAAGACGACCGAGCGGGTCTCAAAACCAGTATTTTTTTCGATCGCCTTGGCTAAAGCGTCAGCAATCCCGCCCAATTTAACATGGCCAAAGGCATCCAATGATTTATCTTTGGTGAAAAATTCAGAACCCACGCCGCCTTCTTTGGGCAGGGCGCCTTCAGCAGCTACCACAATGCTAAAGTTCTTGCCGCCGGCATGGCGCTTCTTCAAATGCTGGCAAACCTCAGTTAAATCAAACTTCTCCTCAGGGATCAGAATAACGTCCGCGCCGCCAGCCATGCCGCCATAAACCGCTAACCAGCCGGCATGCCGCCCCATAACTTCAACGACTAGGACGCGATCATGAGATTCAGCAGTAGTGTGAAGTCTATCAATTGCTTCCATAATGATGTTAACTGAAGTATCGAAACCAAAGGTGAAGTCAGTGGCCGAAAGATCGTTGTCAATCGTCTTGGGAACGCCAACCACATGAACGCCGATCTTGTTAAGTTTATTAGCAACTCCCAGGGTATCTTCGCCGCCAATAGCGATCAGGGCATCCAGTCCCATTTCCATAAAATTTTGCTTGGCTTTTTCATAGCCGCCTTCGATCTTGGCTGGATTGGTCCGGGAAGTTCCCAGGATTGTGCCGCCGCGAGGAAGAATGCCTGAAACAGCCCTCAGGTCAAGCGGGCCGCAATTCTTATCCATCAAACCAGCCCAACCATGGTAAAGACCTATCATGTCATATTTATAAACCTCAATACCTTTTCTAACCGCTGCTCTGATAACTGGATTCAACCCCGGGCAATCCCCACCACCAGTTAAAATACCAACTTTTACTGACATATTTTTACCCCTTTCCGGCTGAGCCTAAGACGTGCTCATTTTTGTGGATCAGCAATTTCTTCAATTCCTCACGAGCAGGGCCCAAATATTTTCTGGGATCAAACTCGCCAGGTTTTTCAGCAAAAACTTTTCTAATTACTGCGGTCACGACCAGTCTTCCATCGCTATCAATATTTATCTTACAGACCGCTGACTTTGCCGCTTTACGCAATTGTTCCTCAGAAACGCCAACCGCGCCTTCCATTTTGCCGCCGAATTTATTAATCATGGCCACGTAATCCTGTGGTATTGAAGAAGCGCCATGTAAAACAATTGGGAACCCGGGCAGTTTTTTTTCAATTTCCTCTAAAACGTCAAAACGAAGGGGAGGGGGCTGCTCACCAGGCTTAACTTTAAATTTAAAAGCGCCGTGAGATGTCCCGATTGAAATAGCCAGACTATCTACCCCGGTTTTACTAACAAAGTCCTGCACTTCTTCTGGTTTGGTATAAGTTGACTTTTCAGCCGAAACCTCATCTTCAATACCGGCCAGAACACCAAGCTCACCTTCAACCGTTACGCCATGTTTATGAGCGTATTCAACAACCTGCTTGGTCAATTCAACGTTCTTGGCATAAGGGTGGTGGGAGCCGTCGATCATAACTGAAGAGAAGCCAGAGTCAATACAAGACTTACAAAGCTCAAAAGTATCTCCATGGTCTAAATGCAAGCAGATGGGAATATTGCTTTTGAAATCCTTGCGCGCCATTTGCACCGCACCCTGGGCCATATATTTTAACATGGTTTGGTTAGCGTACTTTCTGGCGCCGCTGGATACTTGTATTATAACCGGAGAGCTGCTTTCCGCACAAGCCATAATGATCGCCTGCAGCTGCTCCATATTATTAAAGTTATAAGCAGGGATCGCGTATCCGCCTTTAACTGCTTTCTTAAACATTTCCGTGGTATTTACTAAACCCAGTTCTTCATATAACCTTTTTGCCATTTTATCCTCCCTTTTTGACGGAAGCCTGAGACTAAACGTCTCGGCTTCCTTATTTGGAAACCGCGAAGCACCTCGACTTCGCTCGGTGCTGCCCTGAGCTTGCCGAAGGGTTCATTCGCGGGTTTCCAAATCCAATTTCAATACTTAACTAATTCAACAAACGAATCAACCTTTAAGCTCGCCCCGCCAACCAAACCGCCGTCAATATCCGGCTGAGCCATTAATTCTTTAACGTTGGCTGGTTTAACCGAACCGCCGTACAAGATTCTGGTTCCCTCCGCAACTTCTTCGGGTAAAAGCTTTCTGATAAAGGCGTGAACCTCCTGGGCCTGTTCAGGGGTAGCTGTCTTGCCGGTACCAATCGCCCAAACAGGTTCATAAGCAATAACAATGTTGTCCCACTGTTCAACTGAGATATCTTTAAACGCGCCCTTGATCTGGGTTTCAACAACATTAAACGTGCTGCCATTTTCGCGTTCTTCCAACTTTTCGCCGACACAGACAATGGGGTACAAATTATGTTTCAAAGCAGCTTTGATCCTTTTATTTACCGTCTCATCCGTTTCACCAAAGTACTGCCTTCTTTCGGAATGGCCGATGATCACATACGTGCAGCCAACAGCTTTGAGCATTGGGCCAGAGACCTCGCCAGTAAAGGCTCCTTCATCTTCCCAAAAAAGGTTTTCCGCACCCAAAGCAATATTGCTATTGCATAACTCATCACACATCTTGGATAGGACCGGGTAGGGGGGGCAAATTATGATAATACGGTCATGAACATCAGCGACCAGCGGTTTGATCTTCTTGGCAAAATCAACTGCCTCAGCTTCAGTTTTAAACATTTTCCAGTTTCCGGCCATGATCGGTTTTCTCATGCTAATATTACTCCTTTTTTCTATGTGTCATGCCCGACTTGATCGGACATCTATATAGATTCCCGCTTTCGCGGGAATGACATGGGCACGACACCTTATTCCTCAGGTTGAGCAGGAAGAATATAACGAGTAGATCTCCCGGCGCCTTCTGTCAATACCAGTCTTTTATCGACCAGTATTGTTAACTCTATATGAGCGGTCTTATGAGAGACATTAAACGCTTCACGGAACTCACGGTTGGTAATGCTGCCATGTTCGGCCATCATTTGCATGGATCTAATCTGCCGTTTGTTCAGCCCTTTTCCAGACCAGGGATTGGTTAACTCCTTAACCTCGTTCTCCTTGGCTGGTCGGGAAACATTGCCGTCCCTGATATAACAGATCTCGTCTGAGCGGTAGGGCTTATCGTCACCTTCGGGCACATTGACAACTACGATCCTTTTTTCAGCCTTTTCAACAATATCAATGGAAGGAATAATCGCTGGTTTGCAGGAAGTCTTGCCGATCTTATCGATCTGCTCTTTTAAGTCGCTGGTAATTTCTGCGCCAACCAGGTGCTTGTTCTTATCATCAATCCCGTAAATGATCTTACCGCCATCCGCATTGGAAAACGCGACCAATTCGCGGGCAATGTCGTCTTCAGATGGAATAGTTTTTTCGAATTCAACTGACTGGCCTTCGCCTTGATCAAGCAAAGACATTATTTCTTCCCAGGTCATAGCGAGTATATGATATCATATGCTATAATTCTTAGCAATGTGGGATTCAATTCTAAATCTTATCTTTCCCCCGCGGTGTGAAGTTTGCAAAAGTGATAGTAAAGAAGCCCTGTGCCAGACCTGTTTTCAGGACATCAAATTCATGAAGCCGCATTTAGGCATTTACAGCATCGCGGTCTACGATGGGGCATTAAGAACCGCTATCCATCGTTTTAAATTTAAGGGAAAAAAAAGACTGGCCGAGCCGCTTGGCATCATTATGGTAAAATACCTGAGCCAGGCGCCAATGCTGGAGATGAAAGAGATCGATGTGATCATTCCGGTCCCGCTCCATAAAAAACGCCTGCGCCAAAGAGGCTTTAATCAGGCGGAGCTGTTGGGAAACGTTCTTAGCAGATACTATGGCACGTCGCTAGTTTCCGCCCTGGAAAGGGTGAATAACACGCAGGCGCAGTTTGATCTGCCGCGGCAGGAGCGTTTCAATAACATAACTGGAGCTTTTAAAGTGGTTGACTCACAATCGGTTTACAATAAACGGGTGCTGCTGCTGGATGACATTTACACAACTGGCGCGACCATTGCCGAATGTTCCAAAGTTTTAAAGATCGCCGGAGCAAAACGGGTTGAGGTCATGACTCTTTCGCGAGCGGTTGACTCGTGATATAATAAAAGCAAAAGGAGGATTCTTATGCAAATTAAAATTACAGGCAGGAGCCTCGAGATCACACCAGCGCTGCGCGACTATGCCCAGGAAAAAGCCGGCAAGCTGGAGGAATTTTATAAAAACATCCAGAAGGTTGAAATTATTCTAGAAGCCAGGTCGATTGATGACGCTGAACGCCGGCAGGTAGCTGAGATCCGGACCTGGCTGTCCGGCAAAAAAATGATCCAAGCGACAGAAGCTGCCCGCGATGCCTACGCAGCAATCGACCTGGCAATTGAAGAGGCCAAGCGGCAGATCCAAAAGCACAAAGACAAGCACATTAAAGAACAGCGCCGCAAGGCCAGCAAGACCAAACATCAAATGCCCTTTGAATCAGGCAGCCTTTGACTTCGCTCCACACCCCCATAAATTAAGCATGGTCTTAAAGTGGTTATTTAATTTAATAGGCGATAGTGATGATAAAAAACTTAAGGCTTTAACTCCGCTGGTCGAGCGTATTAACAGTCTTGAGCCGGAACTGAAAAAACTTTCTGATGAAGCGCTGCGGGCCAAAACAGCCTCCTTTAAAAAAAGTCTGTCCGAAGGGCAAACCCTGGATGATATTCTGCCAGAAGCCTTTGCCGCGGTACGCGAGGCCTCAGTCAGGACCACCGGGTTGCGCCACTTTGATGTCCAGCTTTTAGGCGGGATCGTTCTTCATCAGGGGAAAATCGCCGAAATGAAGACCGGCGAAGGCAAGACCCTGGCTGCTACTTTAGCTATCTACCTCAATGCCCTGGCAGGCAAAGGTTCGCACGTTGTTACCGTCAATGATTATCTAGCCAAACGGGACAGCGAATGGATGGGGCCGATCTATCAATTCCTGGGTCTTGAGGTTGGCGTGATCCAGCACTGGATGGAGCCGGAAGACAGGCAAAAAGCCTATGCCGCTGATGTTACCTACGGAACTAACAATGAATTTGGTTTTGATCATCTGCGCGATAATATGTCTCTGTCCCTGGAGCAGTGCGTCCAGCGGCCGCTGCATTTCGCGATTGTCGATGAGGTCGATAGTATTTTAGTTGACGAGGCCCGCACTCCGCTGATCATTTCCGGGATGGTCGAAGGCTCTCTACAAAGCTATCAACAAGCTGACCAGATCGCCAAGAAATTGGTCTTGAGCAGTGATTTCACTACTGATGAAAAGACCAAGAACGCTGTTTTGTCTGAAATGGGAGTTAAAAAATTAGAAAGGCTGCTGGGCATTGATTATCTTTTTGACATTGACCACATGGACTTAGCCCATCAAATCATTCAATCATTGCGCGCCAGACATTGCTTTGAAAAAAATGTTGATTATGTGATCAAAGACGGCGAGGTCCTCATTGTCGATGAATTTACCGGCCGCCTGATGCAGGGCCGCCGCTATTCTGACGGCTTACATCAAGCCATCGAAGCTAAAGAAAGCGTGGAGATCAGGCACGAAGCCCAGACCCTGGCAACTATTACTTTCCAAAATTATTTTCGCCTCTACAATAAATTAGCCGGCATGACCGGTACAGCCAAAACTGAAGAAGGAGAATTTTGGAGGATCTACGGGCTGGAAGTCCTGGTTATTCCCACTCATAAGCCAATGGTCAGGAATAACCTGCCGGATGTTATTTATAAGAACAAACGCGCCAAGTTTAAGGCCGTGGCTGACGAGATCGCTGATTGGCACAAAAAGGGCAGACCGCTCTTAGTTGGCACCATCTCCATTGAAAACTCAGAACTATTAGCCCAAATGCTCAAGCGGCGCGGCATTGCCCATCGTGTTTTGAACGCTAAACAGCACGAGCGAGAGGCTGAGATCATCTCCCAGGCCGGACAAAAGGGTATGGTCACGATCTCGACAAACATGGCTGGCCGCGGCACGGATATTGTTCTGGGAGACGGCGTGGTTGACCTGGGCGGTTTGCATGTTATTGGCACAGAAAGACACGAAAGCCGGCGCATTGATAATCAGCTCAGAGGCCGAGCCGGCCGACAGGGTGATCCCGGATCATCACGCTTCTATGTTTCGCTTGAGGATGACCTGATGCGCTTGTTCGGCTCCCAGCGTATCTCGACGATGATGGACCGCTTTAAGATCGAAGAAGATACTCCGATCGAACACCGGATGATCAGCAATATGATCGAGCGCGCGCAAAAGAAGGTTGAGGAATATCACTTTGGCATCCGCAAACAGGTTTTAGAGTATGACGATGTCATGAACCGCCAAAGAGAAACCATTTACGCGCTGCGCCGCCGGATCCTGGGAGGGCAAGATCTTAAAACTAAGGCCCTGGAAATGATCGAACAGGTTGCTAATGATAATGTTAATAATTTTCTCTCTGACAAGACCCACCCGGATGAATGGGATTATGACGGCTTGATCAGCGCTGTTAATGAGATCGTCCCGGTATCAGGCATAGAAGCGATCAAAACTGAAAAAGAAAAAAAGCCAATTATTAACTCTCTTATCGTAACCCTTAAGCAGGCTTATGATAATCGCGAAGCAGAAGTTGGCCCTGAGCAGATGAGAGAGATCGAACGCCTGGTCATGCTGCGTGTCATTGACAGCGCCTGGATCGATCAGCTGCATAATATGGATAATTTGAGGGAGGGAATAGGGCTTAGGGGGATGGGGGGCAGGGATCCCTTAGTTGAATATAAGATCGAAGGCTACACCATGTTTCAGGAAATGATGCGCGGGGTCAGGGAACAGATCATCGGCATGATCTTCAAGGTTCAGCTAGTCCCGAGCGACTCCGAGCTCCGTCGAGGAGGAGTCGAGGGACCCAAGCCAAGGGTTGTCAGCTACGGCGCTCCGTCGCGTGAAACGGCCAAACCAGCGGCAGTGAAAAAAGTCAGTATCGGGCGCAATGATCCGTGCCCCTGCGGTTCCGGCAAGAAATATAAAAAATGCTGCTTGCCAAAGGAAGGGTAACATTCAAGGAGCCTGAGAATGAACTTCTCGGCTCCTTGAGAAATATAATCTTATGGAACCGAGACGCACCTCGACTTCGCTCGGTGCTGCCCTGAGCTTGCCGAAGGGTTTAGTCTCAGGTTCCATGAAAGGTTCACAATGCTTGACGAGCTAAAAATAAAATTAACGCAGCTTCAGACCAAAGCCAAGGATATGGGAAATATCTTGAATATCCAGGCCAAGAAGCAACAGCTGGGCGAGATCGAACAAGAGGTCGCTGATCCCAAGCTTTGGGAAAACCAGCAGCGGGCTAAAAAATTGCTGCAAGAAAAGAAAGCCCTGGAAAAAGAGATCAGCACCTGGGAAGAATTGCTCAATGGCACCGAGGACCTTCAAACATTAATTGAAATGGCTAGAGAAAATGATACTGTTGAATTAGAAAAGGAATTTACCCGTTTGAGCAAAAATGCAGACAGCCTGGAAATCGCCGCACTGCTGGGTGGCGAATACGATAAAAACAATGCTATACTCTCGATCAACTCCGGGGCAGGCGGCACGGACTCGCAAGACTGGGCACAAATTCTCCTCCGGATGTACAGCCGCTGGGCTGAAAGTAAGGATTATAAAGTGGAAATGCCTGATATTTCTTACGGCGAAGAAGCCGGCATAAAGAGTGTCACCTTAATGATCAATGGTCTTTACGCTTACGGTTATCTAAAGAAGGAAAATGGCATTCATCGCCTGGTCCGTATTTCCCCATTTTCTTCCGAAGGCAAACGTCACACCTCATTTGTCGCTGTTGAGGTCATTCCAGAAACGGGCGACGATATAAAAGTTGAAATCGATCCCAATGACCTGCGCATTGATACCTATCGCGCTTCCGGCCCAGGCGGGCAAAATGTCAACAAAGTAAGCTCTGCTGTTCGTATCACCCATATTCCAACCGGCATTGTCACCCAAAGCCAAAACGATCGTTCCCAACACGCCAACAAGGATGCGGCTATGCGCATTTTAAAAGCAAAACTGTATGAATTGATGGTGGCACAGCAAAAAGATAAGATAGAAGAGATCCGGGGTGAAAAAAAGAAGATCGAGTGGGGCAGCCAGATCCGTTCCTATGTTTTTCATCCTTATACCATGGTCAAAGATCATCGCACCGGCGTTGAGGTCGGAGATGTTCAGAGCGTGATTGACGGAGAGATTGACCCATTTATTCAGGCAATCTTAAGGAAAGGAACAAAATAATGATTGATAAGATCGGCAAAGGCATCTTAATCTTGATCTTGACCGCCAGCGTGTTAGTTGGCGGATACCTTGGATACTATCGCTATTTCATTGAGCTGCAGGACCGCACAGTTGAATTGTGCGTTGACCTCAATGACCTAAGAAAGATAGCTGCCTTTGAAAAAAAACCGCTGGGTCCAATCCTGGAAGAAGTTAAAAAGCAGGGGATAGTCTCTATTGGTCTTTTTGAAGAGACGCTGCCAGACGCCGCTGTTGCCGGAGAACTTTTCTATGCCAAAGGCAGCGGCCTGCGCCGGTTTAAAGACCTGCCCCGCAAAATGTTCTTGTTAGTGGATAGCTGTGTCACCAAGCCAGACCGCACCTATATTTACGCCCCAGAGGCTATGGTCAGAAAACGTGTATATGACCAGCTTCAATGGCTCTTGGGCAAGAAACAAATTAAATTCTATGGCAGCGAGATCCTGGAGGTCAATGAGGCAGAAGAAGAAATACGTGAGATCGGCCTGGGCTTAGCAGGGTCCCAGGCAAAATATTTAAAAAGCTTAGGCTTTAATCTCGTTCCCAGAGTCAGGAACGATCCGCGTTTTCACCTGGGCAATATTGAGGCAAAAATCTCGGCCTTTGAGGATCATGACACCATTATTTTTGACGGTGAGGAAATCCTGGGATATCCTGACGGCCTCACAACCCTGGCTTCGGCACTAAAGAAAAATAAGATCAAATATGGTTATATTGAAATTGTTAAACAGGATGGTGATAAGCAGCTGCGCCGTTTAATGGGCAGAGAAGTCCTTCGGGTACACAGCGTCTCTGAAAACGAGCTGAAAAAACTTAAAAAAGACGAGGTTGTCGATCGCTTTGTCAGGGCCGCGCGGGAAAGAAAAGTACGAATGATCTATATCCGGTCATTCCTGCCGCCGCAGGTTGACGCTTATCCAGTGGCCTATAACTTAAAATATTTTGGCGAAATAAAGACCGCGCTGACCAATGCTCGTTTTGTTATTGGCAGGGCAGAGAGCCCCCCGCCTTTACAAGTGGTTGATTGGCAGTTAATAGTCCTGGGCTTGGGCGTGGTTATCGGCGGGATTTTCCTGCTTAATTACTTTTTCAAGCTGAATATTTTCCTGATGTACCTTTTAGTTATCCTGGCCGGAGGCGGGTTGTATTTTGGGGCAAATTCCACTTATTCTTTTGGCCTGCAGAAAGTCCTGGCCTTGCTGACTGCCATAGTCTTTCCATCTCTGGCTGTTATCTCAAGCTTTTCGCGCCGGCTAAAACCTTCCATCGTAGCGTTTGATGCTACCTTGATCATTCTTAATGTTGTGGCAGAATCTTTGATCGGTGTTCTCCTGCTGATCGGGCTGATGGCTGACCACCGCTTCATGCTCGGTGTGGAAACCTTTATGGGGGTTAAACTGGCCTTGATCACCCCGATCATTCTTGTGGCCTGCTACTTTATTTTGAATCAGGGGACCGGCAATCTCAAGGAAAGGCTTAGCACATTTCTAAACACTCAAGTCAAATTAGCCACGATCCTGTTGGGCGTCTTTGTCATGGGGGGACTAATGGTCTACTTAGCTCGCTCCGGCAATTTTGTCCTGCCTGTGCCTATCTTTGAAAAATACTTCAGGAATTTCCTGGAGACGCTGTTCTTTATCCGGCCGCGCACCAAGGAATTTTTGATCGGCTACCCATTGCTTTATCTGGCAGCGTTGACTTTATTGCGCGACAAAAAACAATGGTTGTGGGTGCTGGCAGGCCTGGGCGCCATTGCGCCGGTTTCCCTGCTCAACACTTTTTCACACAGCCACACTCCGCTGGTTGTTTCAATGGTCAGGACAGTTAATGGTCTTGTCCTCGGGGTGATCATCGGGACCATCCTGGTTTTCATTGTTGATCCCTTCATTAGGAAGGAGGAATAACCAGTGAATAAACCTGCGACTAAACGTCGCGGTTTTCTGATAAATTTGGAAGCCGAGACGTTTAGTCTCAGGCTTCCAAAAAATGGAGGGCTTTTCACATGAAAGTTTTAATTTCCGGCTATTATGGCTTTGGCAATGTTGGGGATGAATCCGTGCTGCAAGCGATCGTTGCCGGCTTGCGGCAGGCTGAACCAGAGATAAAGATCACCGTACTTTCCGCCTCGCCTAAAGTGACCCAGGAATTAAACAATGTAAAATCGATCCATCGCTACAAATGGCTTAAGCTGCTGCAAAAAATGATCAAAACAGATGTTTTTATTAGCGGCGGGGGCACACTTTTTCAAGATGTTACCAGCAGCCGCAGTTTCTGGTATTATCTGGGCCTGGTTTTGCTGGCTAAACTGTTATTTAAAAAAGTCATGGTTATGGCCCAAGGTTTTGGCCCGCTCCAAGGCAGGTTTAACCGGTTAATGGCCAGATTAATCCTTAATCGGGTCAACTTAATCACTGTTCGAGACAGCGAATCATTTGAAGCGCTCAAACAACTGGGCATTAAAAGACCTAAAATGCAGGTGACTGCCGATCCATCGTTCATTCTCAAGGAACCACGGCTGGAGGATGGCCGCCGGGTTCTTAGCCTTGAGGCTGTTAGGCTTGATCGGCCGCTGTTAGGCATAGCAGTCAGAAGCGTCCCCAAGAAAGATGAAGAGCGGCTTTATAAAACACTGTCAGAAGTGGTTGACTGGCTGGCCAGAACATATAATTACGCCCCGGTCTTTATCCTCTATGAATGTCCGCAAGACATGGGCGAATCTTCCAAGGTCAGTAATCACATGCTGCAAAAGTCGAACGTGATCTTTCGCATTTGCCGGCCGGATGAGATGCTGTCCGTGGTTGCTAATTTCGATCTCCTGATCGGCATGCGCCTGCACTCGCTGATCTTTGCCGCGATAAATCAGGTCCCGATGCTTGGTATCTCCTACGACCCGAAAGTTGAAGCTTTTATGGCAGATCTTAAGCAACCATTCCTAAAGATCGACCAGTCAATTGATTTTAAACGGTTAAGGGACGCGCTGGAGTGGATCGTGGCCAACAAGGCAAAGATCAAAGCCAACCTGGCCACCAGGAAGCAAGAACTTCGTGAACTGGCGGAGCGGAACTTCAAGTTGTTTTTTGAGCAGTTGGCAAAATAAGAAAAATGCAAACCGTAGATTTTGCAGGCATAACCGTTGACAATGTTTCGCTTGATGAGGCAACCGCAAAAGTTGCAACTTTCTTCTCAGCCTCAGAACCCAAGATGATCGTTACCCCTAATCCAGAAATCATTGTTGCTTCACAACAAGATGAAGAGTTAAAACAAATCATTAATTCTGCTGACTTGCGCGTGCCGGACGGCATCAGCATGGTTGTGGTCTCAAAGCTACTGGGCAGACCAATAAAAGAACGCGTCAGCGGCATTGATCTGATGTTAAGTTTGATGGATGTTTGCGGCAAAACTGGAAGTAAAGTCTTTCTTTTAGGCGGGGCTCCTGGCGTGGCTCAGGAGGCGGCCAGCAAGCTGGTCAGCCGCTATCAGGGATTAAATATAGTAGGCACTTATCACGGCTATTTTAAAAATGATGGCGAAGCCATCGATCAGATCAAGGTGACGAAACCGGATGTGTTGTTTGTTGGGCTGGGTGCAGGCCAGCAGGAAAGGTGGCTTAATCGTCACCTCAAGGAGATGAATATTCATGTTAGTATGGTGATCGGTGGTAGCCTGGATGTTATCTCTGGCAGAAAAAAAAGGGCACCACAGTGGATTCAGGCGTTATATATTGAATGGCTCTATCGGCTGATAACTGAGCCTGGCCGCTGGAAACGACAGCTGGCCCTGCCCAAATTTCTTTATTTAACATTATTTCGTCATGCCCAATCTAATCGGGCATCCAAATAGTCTGGATTCCCGCTTTCGCGGGAATGACGTTCATGATATAATTTCCAGGAAACCTGCGAATGAACCCTTCGGCAAGCTCAGGGCAGCACCGAGCGAAGTCGAGGTGCTTCGCGGTTTCCTGGAATCTAGTCGAATGGAAACAGAGACGTTTAGTCTCATGTTTCCATTCCAGGGGGGAAAGTTTACTTGGAAGAACAAGTATTATTAAACATTAATTTGCCTGGAATAAAACTCTTTAAAAAAGGCAAGGTCCGAAACGTCTTTGACCTGGGCGACAAG
>JAHIZU010000137.1 GCA_018814265.1 Candidatus Margulisiibacteriota bacterium
AACAACGACCTATGATTATTCTTTATCTGGCGTGTCAAATGGCACCTACTATATCCTTTCTATTTTGTATCCAGGAACCACAGAAGCAGGTGGTCCGCCACCTTCGGGGTCTCAGTGTGGAATATATTCTGATGGTTTACTTCCAGGGGCTTGGGGAGGATCTGGCACACCGCAGCCAGTTACTTTTGAAGGTACACCCTTAACTGGCCTTGATTTTCATTTAAATGATAGTTGGCCTGTTTTTGGGCCTTAATCTCAAAAGGAAGCTTGATTTTTAGAAAAGGGAAGCGTTTTGCTTCCCTTTTTGTTTTATGGTAAAATCGTCCTGTTATCCCGCTTTAGCGGGATCCCGTAACACAAATTAATATAGAATAATAAGGAGAACGGGATGTCAGGACATTCTAAATGGTCAACGATCAAGCATAAAAAAGGCAAAACTGATGCTGCCCGCGGCAAAGTTTTTACTAAGATCATTCGCGAAATAACTTCAGCCGCAAAAATTGGCGGCGGCGACCCGCAAGCTAATCCTCGTTTGCGCTTAGCGATCGATAAAGCCAAAGAAGCCAATATGCCTAATGATAATATTGATAGGGCAATTGCCAAAGGCACTGGAGGCGGCGAGGGGATCACCTTAGATGAAGTTACCTATGAAGGGTATGGCCCGGCTGGGGTGGCGATCATGGTTGAAGCCATGACTGATAACAAACAACGAACCGTAGCTGAAATACGCAATCTTTTTGCTAAGGGCGGCGGCAATATGGGGTCAACTGGCTGCGTTTCTTATTTATTCAATAAAAAAGGCAGTCTGGTCTTTGAAAAGGCTGGAGTTGATGAGGAAGCGCTGACAATGGAAGCGATAGATGCCGGAGCTGAAGACATCCTGGCTGAAGAGAGCACTATCGAAATCGTTACCAGCCCGGATAATTACGAAAAGGTCAAAGAAGCGTTGAAGGCTAAGGGGTTTAAACCTTCATCAGCAGAAGTTACCATGGTACCGACAACTACAGTGAAAGTTACTGGCGAAGCTGCCAAGAAGCTGGTTAAACTTATCAACTTATTCGAAGAGCACGATGATGTGCAAAATGTCCATGCCAACTTTGATATCCCCGACGATATTCTTGAGCAGGAATCATGAAACTAGCTGCTGATCTCCATGTTCACACGGTTTCTTCTGGCCACGCTTACTCAACAGTTGAAGAATATGTTGCCCAGGCCAAGAAGGTCGGCTTAAAAGGTATTGCGATCACTGACCATGGGCCAGCCATGCCTGGCGCGCCTCATGCCTATCATTTTCAAAATCTGGGGATGATCCCGGCCAAGATGAATGGCGTCCGGATCTATCGCGGGATAGAGGCGAATGTGGTTGACGCCGAAGGCCGAACTGACTTGCCGGATGAATGGCTCACGCGCTTTGAGATAGTTTTCGTGGCCATGCACCCGCTCTGTGGGTATGATAATCAGGGTGAAGAAAAAAATACAGAGGTGCTTTTTAGGGCGATCGAAAAAAATCCTCAAATAAATCTTATTGCCCACCCGGGGAATCCTAAGTATCCGATCAATGTCAAAGAAACAGTTGCCTTGGCAAAAGAGAAAGGCGTTATCCTTGAGATCAATAATAGCTCTTCTACCAGCCGGGCAGGCAGTTGGGATAAATGCCTGGCTTTTGCCAAAGAAATTAAGCGGCAGGACGCTAAAGTTGTCTTGACAACTGACTCACATATTTCTACTATGTTGGGGGTCTTTGATAAAGCGCTCAAGCTGATCAAAGAAGCAGGTTTAACTGAAAAGCACGTGGTAAATACTTCATTGGCCAAAATAGAAAAATACATAATAAAGGGTTCATAATGTTAGCAAAACGAATAATTCCGTGTCTGGATGTAACCGAGGGCAGGGTAGTCAAGGGTGTAAAATTTGTTAATTTGCAGGATGCCGGGGATCCAGTAGAGTTAGCAGCTTACTATGATAAAGAAGGCGCTGATGAGTTGGTCTTCCTTGATATCACCGCTTCTTCAGATAAAAGATATATTATGCTGGATGTGGTCAAGCGGGTGGCAGAAAAGATCTATATTCCTTTTACAGTTGGCGGCGGGATCAATGATGTTGAAACCATGCGCCGCTTGCTGGCTGCTGGAGCTGATAAGGTTTCAGTTAACACCGCAGCAGTCAATAATCCAAATCTCATCATGCAGGGAGCAGAAAAGTTTGGCAGCCAGTGTATTGTCTTGGCAATTGACGCTAAAAAGATCGGTGATAATAAGTGGGAAGTTTATACTCATGGCGGCAGAACGCCCACTGGTTTGGATGCTGTTGAATGGGCGAAGCAAGGTGCCTCTTTGGGAGCGGGTGAAATACTCTTGACCAGCATGGACTGCGACGGTACAAAAAATGGCTATGAGTTGGAGCTGACCAGGGCTATTGCAGATGCGGTGGAGATCCCGGTGATCGCTTCAGGCGGCGCTGGAACAACAGAACATATTTACGAGGCGTTTATTAAAGGCGAGGCTGATGCGGCTTTATTAGCGTCACTGCTCCATTATCGTGAGCTCACGATCAAAGAAATAAAGGAAGCCCTCATTGATAAAGGAATTACTGTTAGAAGATAAGAAGAAAGTCGAGCGTGCTTTGGCTAAGTATCTGCCGAA
>JAHIZU010000138.1 GCA_018814265.1 Candidatus Margulisiibacteriota bacterium
GATCCAAAAGGCGGCCTAATTTACCGCGGATAAAACTGGTGGCTGAATAAAGCCCCTGCATAGACTCTTGTTTTTTCTCTTCGTTCGCTAATATGCTTACGCGAACATTAGCGTTTTCCAGGTCAGGGGTAACCTCAACCTGAGTAATGCTGACAAAACCAATGCGCGGGTCAGAAACATCCTCGCGGATTATGCGGCTGATCTCTTCTCTGATCAACTCTGCTACGCGGTCGACCCTGCTCATTTCCTGCGCGCCTTTTCCCTTATTTCAAATGCTTCGACTACGTCCCCTTCTTTGAAATTCACAAAGCCCTGAAGGGCAATGCCGCATTCAAAATTCTGCTCAACAGCCTTGACGTCATCCTTAAATCGCTTGAGGGATTCCAGCTTGCCCTCATAGATCTTTTCTGAATCTCGGAAAATCCTGATCTTGGCGCCCCTGACCATTTTGCCATCAATAACAAAGCAACCGGCGATTACGCCAACCTTAGAAAACTTAAACAGGTTTCTTACCTCAGCATGGCCAAGAACGACTTCTTCATATACCGGCTCAAGCAGCCCTTCCATGGCCAGCTTAACATCGTCAACCAGCTTGTAGATAATATCGTACTCCCTAACCTCAATACACTCTTTGGCACTAGCAGCTTCTGCATTACCCTCAAAGCCGACATTAAAACCAACAATAATGGCTGCCGAAGCGCGGGCTAGCATTATGTCAGATTCATTGACCGGACCAACTGCCCGGTGGATAATATTGATGCGAATATTGCCGATGGCCAGGTTCTGGAGCGATTGCTCAATCGCTTCGATCGATCCCTGAGCATCTGCCTTGACCACCAGGTTAAGCGATTTATTTTTGCCTTCCTTAACCAGCTTGGAAAAGTCTTCCAAAGAAAGAACCTTGCCTCGGGAGACTTTGTCTTTAAGCTCTTTGCGCTGTTCTGCCAGCATTCTGGCCTCTCTCTCAGAGGGCATTACCTGCAGCATATCTCCAGAAGTTGGAACATCATTGCTGCCCAGGACTTCAACCGGCGTTGCAGGCCCTGCCTCATTCAGGCGTTTGCCATGGTCATCAAAAAGCGCCTTGACCTTGCCATAGGTTGCTCCCAGTACAAAAATGTCTCCGACCCGCAAAGTCCCGCTTTTGACCAGAAGATCGGCTACCGGACCGCGGCCTTTATCCAACCGAGACTCTATAACTACCCCGACGGGAGTGCCATTTGGGTCAGCTTTTAATTCCTGAACTTCTGCTATCAGCAGAATCATCTCCAGCAGCTCTTTTATGCCTGTGCCATCCTTGGCCGAGGTTGGGACCATGACGGTTGTGCCGCCCCAATCTTCTGCCAGCAGATCCTGCTTTGATAACTGGGTCTTGACACGATCAAGGTCAACCCCAGGCTTATCGATCTTGTTGATCGCTACCATGATCGGCACGCCGGCTGCCTTGGCGTGATCGATCGCCTCAATTGTTTGTGGTTTAACGCCGTCATCAGCCGCTACTACCAGAACAGCTATATCTGTGACCTTGGCTCCCCTGGCCCGCAGCGCGGTAAATGCCTCGTGGCCTGGCGTATCCAAAAAGGTGACTTTCTTGCCGTGGACTTCAACTTGATACGCGCCAATATGCTGAGTTATGCCGCCGGCTTCGCCTTCAGCCACGCGGGTTTTTCTGATGGCATCCAACAGTTTTGTTTTGCCATGATCAACATGTCCCATGATCGTAACAACCGGTGGCCGATGGATAAGTTTGCCCACTAATACGTCCGGTGATTGCGCCACAACTGTGTCGCGTTTTTTAATAGTGACCTGCCTGCCTAAAGCGCCAGCGATATCTTTAGCCATCTCAGCATTGATCCGCTGGTTAATGTTTGCCAGAGTTCCCCTTTTCATTAATTCCTTGATCAAATCAGAAGCCCTGACCACTAACTTTTCAGAGAGTTCTTTTACGGAGATATCTTCTGTTTCAATGACCGGGCCATTCGCCTTAACCTCTGGCACTGGTTCTGAAGGAACTGGTGGTTGAGGCTTTGGCGCGGGGGGCGGCGTTACTTCTTTTACTGCGGGCTTGGCCTCTTTTTTGGGAGCGGAGACTTCTTTAACGATCTTAGCTGTCTCGGTGTCAATTGAGGAGGCTGCGGTTTTTGCTTCAACCCCAAGATCCTTGAGCATTACCAGCAGATCCTTTGGATCTAGGTTCAGTTCCTTGGCCAAAGAACTGATCTTGATCTTTTTGACAGCTGGTTTGCTAACTTTTTTGGCCTTAACAGTTTTCTTTTTAGTTGTTTTCTTTGCTTTAGTAGCCATAATAACTGCTTTCCTGCTTTGAACCTATTTCTTTAACTTCTTAACTGCCTCATCAGGAACAATGCTGTTAGCTGCCTTAACCTCGTAACCCAGCTTGTTAAGCTTTTCGATCATTTCTTTGCTCTTTAAACCCAGCTCTTTTGCTAATTCATGGACTTTAATTTTTACTTCAGCCTCTGCTTCAGCCCTCTTAGCCTTTAGCTCTGCTATAGCCTTCTTACCCCTTTTCATCCCCTCTTTTTCTTTCTCTGCCCCTTCAGCCGATAGAATGTCTATCTTCCAGCCAGTTAGTTTAACCGCTAACCTGACATTTTGGCCCTCTTTGCCGATTGCCAGCGACAGCTCTTTTTCTGGCACGTAAACTTCAGCTGATTTTGCCTCTTCGTTGAGTACAACTTTGGTTACCTTGGCCGGGCTTAATGAGTGGGTAATGAAGGTCACCGGATTATCACTCCACTCAATGATATCAACACGTTCTGGCCCTAATTCCCGGACAATGTTTTGGATCCGGGCACCCATATGGCCAACACAAGTGCCAACCGCGCCGATCTTCTTATCGTTGGAAAAAACAGCTATTTTGGTCCTTCTGCCTGGCTCACGGGCCATGCCTTTTATTTCAAGAATTCCTTCTTTTAATTCCGGAACTTCCATCTCAAAAAGCCTTTTGATCAAGCCCGGGTGTGCCCTGGATACCACCACAAAAGGTCCTTTTGGGGTCTTTTTAGTTTCAACAACATAGAGTTTGACCCGATCTCGTTCCCTCAAGGTTTCGCCCGGGATCTGTTCCGCGGCTGACAAAACAGTCTCGATCCGACCCAAATTGATCAGATATCCGCCGTACTCACGCCGTTGAACAATTCCGGTGATGAGTATGCCCTGTTTGTGAGTGAATTCGTCGAAAGCTTCATCCTTTTCCGCTTCACGGATGCGCTGGATAATTACCTGTTTCGCTGTTTGCGCTGCTAGCCGTCCGAAATCCTTGGGAGTGACATCTTTTTCATCCAGTAATATTCTGAACACGCCATCATCGGTTATGTCTACGGACAGGTTCTCTTCTTCTTCCTTAAATCTCTTTTTAGCAGCAGAAAGCAGCGCGGCTTTAATAGCTTCTAGCAAAGCTTCCTTGTGAATCCCTCTTTCTCGCTGGATTTCCTCCAACATTTCATGAAATCTCTCGATTTTCATCGAACCCCCTCCCTAAAAAACAAAAAGTGGGAGTTTCCCCCACTTGTTTTTTGCATAAGTATTATAGCAACCGCCCACTTTATTGTCAATATCCTCACCAGTTTGTAGGCACTTGTCATTCCCGCGAAAGCGGGAATCCAATACTCTGGATGCCCGATCAAGTCGGGCATGACACAAAAGAAAAGGGCCCCGGTTCTCGGGGCCCTTCTAAAACAACAGTACTACTGAACTACAGCACTACTAGCTGATTACATCATCCCGCCCATACCACCCATGCCACCCATCCCGCCCATACCGCCAGC
>JAHIZU010000139.1 GCA_018814265.1 Candidatus Margulisiibacteriota bacterium
AGGAATTTGAGAAATTTTTGGATGAGGATTTGCCGGTGCTTTTAGCAAGCGCTGTTTTTCTGCATAGTCTGACTGGATTTTCTACCGCAGGGAACGCATTTTATCTTGTGCCAACCACGGCCCTGGCATTGGAAATTGTGGTTGATTTGCCTGCCGATGATGAAGAAGGCAAAGGCATATTATATACGGCCATTTCTCATGGAAATATATTACGTGAGGTGCAAAGAGGGTCTCCTTCTGTTTTTGAACAAGCCCTAGATGACACTCCAGCTGTTGGTGGTACGCAGTCAGCCCCTCAATCTGGCGTCTCCGCCACCTCACTCGATTCCCCCACCGCCAGCTATTTTGCCCCTGAACAAGCCTTTGTTCTGCTTTCTAATTTAGGTGAGGATGAGAGCCCAACTGACGCCTATCGTTCTGTAACTATCGAAGCCTTTACCGAAGGTGGGGGGACAACGGCCCAGCTTTTTCCAATTGAATTCGACGGACAAAAAAAATGGGTTTCCGCAATCACGATCAAAGAAGCGCCGACAGCAGTAAAAGGCGTAATCAATACTTTCTTGCCCAAGAAACTTAAATATTTTGAATACTCGGAAAATTTTGCCGCATGGAAGCCGGTTGCAGCGGTGGATGAATGGGGAAATTTTACGATTAAGGATTTGAACTTAGGAGAAGGTCAAAATGTCATTGCCTTTCGGGCTGAATCCTGGACCGGAAACAAGTCCAATCAGTATCTAAAGTTAATCTTAAATAGCGTGCCTCAATTCGTCGGGGACCCATTTCCTGGCCCAAATACTTCTACAGCAAATGTCCACCAGAAAATCGGTGTTGAAGCAAATAAAGCCTGTTATACTGCTGATCCATCAGAAGCAATAGATGTTGTTTCTTTTCAAGTTGACGGAGTTGAAAAGCTTTCTGAGGCGGATATTATTGCTTCGCAGGGGACGTATACGGCTGAAACCCGGGCTGAATGGATTCCTGATGAGCCTTTGAGCGAAGGACAACACGACGTTCTAGTAAAATTCCAGAGCAATGTTGGAGCATCCCAGGCAATCTGGAGCTTTAATGTTGATACAATTGCTCCGACTGTTTCAATTGCAACCCTTGAACCGTATTCTGCAAGAGATCCAACAGGAAAAAAATTGGATATCAAATTCAAAACCTCGGACAATCTTTCCACCTACCTCAATAACCTCTCGGTTCGGCTCTATCGTGGAACCCAGCCAGATGAAGATTCTAATTTTGTAACTGAGATAACCCAGGTTGCTACCCAGGCTGCCGGAGAACAATACGTTTACTGGGACGGCACGGACCAAAACGGTGAGGCGGTTGGGGATGGTATTTACTCCATAAAAGTAAAAGTCTTTGACCAGGCAGGGAACTGGGGTTCAACCACTGCCCAGGTACAGATCGACTCAACACCGCCGCAAATCATTGAGGCTCATGTTTCGCCCAATCCCATGACTAAAGCCGCAAGCGAATTCGGCTTTTCCGGGCAAATCTCCGAAAAATCAAATATTGTCCTGAAGCTGACCAATTTATCAGAAAACCAAACAACCGGCTATATTACTCAGTCCCAGGGAACTGAAGCCGCATACACCTGGCGTTTTGATGATCAGTTCATGCCGAATTTAAAAGACGGCCTATATGAGATTGAAGTGACAGCAAAGGATGAGGCGGGCAATGAAAGTGAGCCATATGTTATCAGTGGAATAAGAATTGATCGCACCCCGCCGGCTATTTATTCGCAATATGCCGATCCCTTTGTCCTGGCGAATTCCGGCCCAAATCCCTACCAGGCAACTTTGCGCTATCGGCTTTCCGAAGAAAATGATGTAGCTGATAACAAACAAGCCGGAAACCAGGACCTGAACGTAAAAATAAAGCTGTATAATGAAAATACCGGCGAAGAACTCTGGAATACCAGCACGCTCGGCTCATTAAATTCTGAGAACACTTTGCCCTGGAATGCATCGGACCTTTCAATTGCCAAAGGGTCTTATAAATTCCAGATTGTGGCTTATGACAATGCGGGAAATTATTCAGCCGCCTATTCCGTCTGTGTTAAAGACGGTGTTGCCCCCGCGATTTCCTATCCTGGCAATGACGCTGAGATTTCAGGCACTGTGGCAATCCGCGGCACGGCCATGGACCCGGACTGGTCAAATAGCTTGGGGTTTAAAGAATACAGGGTTTATTATGCAGCTGGAGATTACGGGCCAACCATTTCCCCTGCTTCCGGTACCTGGAAAACTGATCTGGTTGAAGTCCCGGAAATCTATCGCGATCCAACATCTTCCTTAAAGAACCGCTCGCTTAAACCCTTGCAAAACGACGCCACCCTGGCATATTTTTATACCGATGCCCTGGCAAACGGCACTTATACCCTCCTGGTTGTGGCAGAAGAAGAGGGTGGGGCAAAATATGCTTCGGCTAGGACCATAACAGTCAACAATGACGGCTTTGCCGCTTCCGCAGATCCAAGCATTACCCTTGGCGAGATCCCTTCAGCAATAACTTTTGATGGCGAGAATGAACTGCCGATTAGTTTTACTTATGGGGGCAAGGAAATTAATGCTTATCTGGAAATTCTGAAAGTTACTGATACTGGCTCAAAGGAGACTGTGTTTTATAAATATTTTCCCCAGCTTTCGGCAGCTTTTTATACAGGAGAGCCAAGCTATGAAGTTGGCAATGAATTGGGCTATTTTATCTGGCGGGATGAATCCGGCTGGCACCTAAGATGGAATGGAGAAGCCGGGCAAGAACATCGATTTAACGGTTCCCTGATTGCCGCCGGCAGCATAAATGATCTTAATTTAATTGGTGAAGGAATTACTCAAATATCTTCGATCATAAATTGGGATCGCAGCTCAACGGGAGGAGAAGGAGGGTTTGATTTTAAGACTGATTCAAGCCAGCTTATTATTTCGACATGGCTTGATAATGATCCGGCAAGCACGGAAGATGATTTTGACACCCTGTCTATTCCTTTCTTTGGTCTGGCCAATCATCAGCCAGACTATTCGCCGGTTATGATCACCGGCTTAACCGGCCAAACCGGTTCAACCGGGAAGACTCTCAATTGGGACGGCAAACTTGAAACCGGCGCTTTTGTGGATAGCGGAAATTATATTATCAGGGTGCGTGCTGAAGGAACAGACGGCACAGGACTTACTATTGTAGAGAAAAACCTGACTGTTAACACCCCTTTTGAGCTCGCCAATGTTAATGTCAGCAGCACAACCTTTAATCCGATTGGACTCCCCGATCGAGTCACTGTTTTCTATAACATCAGCAAGGACGCACTGATTAAACTGCAAGTCTATGAACTTGGAAAAACGCAAGGATTGCCGCTTGCAGTAATAGATGGCGGGCTAGAACTGGGTAAGACTAATCCTGATTTTCCGCATACTATTTCCTGGAGAGGGAATTTCCCGGATAACGAAGGCACACAGGTAGTGACTGCAGGTAATTATGTGCTCAAGCTGGTTGCTGTTGCAGCTGACGGGACAGAGACGCTTGAAAAAATAATCTCTCCCAATGTCAAGGTCGAAACACTTGATGGTTCAGATTATGTCAAGCTCGATCTTATCGGGGATGAGATCAGGTTTAACGGCGGCACTGTCCGCGCGGCCCAGGGCTCATCTGATTATTACTGGGAGGCAAGGGCAAACGGTACCTATTATCCGCCGATCAATTACAGCTATACATTGGGGGTTCAAGGCAGCCAAAAAGCAACGGTTTATCCTTATGTGCCTTTTGCCGGATTATTGCACCGGAAATTCGAGAGCGTGGACGTAAAATTTAAGGTGCATATGAAGATTTATGGCCATGATTATAAAAAGAACTGGTGGCTGCAGTGGGAAAAGAGGGACAGAAATTTTGAGATCGTCTTAGAAGGCGAGAAGAGCTTTACGCAGGGCTGCGATCCTTTTAAAGCAACATATTATGCCGCGGCCGATGACAACTGGGAGAAGGGGGATTTTGGGTTAACCAAAAAGGGCGAGATTACCGGCGCGGAAATTCTGGAAATAGAAGTCTTGTCGCGGCGGGATCCATTTTTTACCTTAGATAAGGCCAAAGACTTAAATATTGCCGCGGGTTCTCCGTATCAGGTGTTTGGCAAAGGCATATTTGTTGTCCAGAATGCGGCAGAGCAAAAGGGCGGTGATTACAATATTGTCATAAGAATTAATCTTCCCGAAGATGCCGGCATTGATTACTCCCGCCTTACCAACCGCTTTATTCCCTGGCACGGGTTTGTCAACAAAAATCATCCGGAGAATACAGATGCCCTTAATATTCCGGGAATGGTTGGAAATGTGACCAAGCTTGGTTTCCCGGGGAGGAAATTCTTTGAGGATCCAAACGTAAAGATTTCCGGAAAAGTAGAAGCTGACGACAGATATAGTGAAGTACTTAATAATATTGCAAATTATGAAACATTAGAGGATCTGCAAAATGCCTTAGATGAAGTTGCTGAAGAATCATATTTTGAAAATTATACCGGGAAAGATGATTATGATGAGGTAACTTCGGGCTATGATGCCTATCTTTCTAAGGAAAAAAAACTTGAGTTTATTTCGGTGAAGAATCCGGATAATGGCGGCTTTAGAGAAGAAGGACTGCGTTGGACTGCCTGGGCAGATTATGTAATGAGCGGGGACGAGTCACCCCTTACCTTTAATTGGCCCTATGATCCTCAAGAATACACTTCAAAAGAGACAGAATGGTGCGACAGGAGATTGGCCTATTTAGGAAATAATCCACAAGATTATTCAATTTCCAATACCGCTTATGAAATTGATAAGGCTGAGCTGGAGGCTCGAATGTCTGAGTTTAATAATTTATATCCGGATATGCTGACTGAAAGTGGCTGGCTTAAACGGAGAAATGTTGCTGGCAATTTAAGATATGACAAATCCCAAAATAAATATGTCAGCGATAAAAATTTTCAATTAAAGGAA
>JAHIZU010000140.1 GCA_018814265.1 Candidatus Margulisiibacteriota bacterium
CCCTTTTTATCGTTTTAACCGATTACCGGAAGAAAGATTACGTGGGTTTTCATGGGGGCCAGGCCCTGGTGCTGTGGTGCTTATTCTTTCTGATATTTTTTGGCCAGCGCTCACTGGTTGATTGGCTTTGGACAAAAAATTACTATCCCGGCCTGCAATGGCTGGAAATAATTACAGTTCTGGGGTTGGGCGGCTATGCGCTGGCTTGCGCTTATCGCAGTTTTTTGGGCGCGATCTTTAAGATCCCGCATTGAGTTATCTTATGATTAAGGAAAAATTTTTAGATACAATTAAAGAATTTAAGATGTTTAATCCGGAGGATCGTGTGCTGGTCGCGGTTTCGGGCGGCGCGGATTCAACAGCCCTGGTCCATCTTTTGGCTGAGGTCAAAGATGAGCTGGGCTTAAGCCTCCATATCGCCCATCTCAATCATATGATCCGCAAAAATGACGCTGAGCTTGATATGCGCTTTGTTCAAGGCCTAGCGCAAAAGTTGGGGATTCCCATAACCGTTGAATCATTTGACGTGCAGTCGTATGCCAAAGAGGAAAAAATGGGGTTGGAGGAGGCGGCGCGGAGGATTCGCTACGCTTTCTTTGAGCGGGTATCAAACCAGATTGGCGCGCAAAAGATCGCGGTTGGCCACTCGGCTGATGATAATGTTGAAACATTTTTGATGAGGATCCTGCGAGGGGCGGGGTTAAAGGGCCTGTGCGGCATTCCGCCCAAGCGCGGCCGGATAGTGCGCCCGCAGATCAAGATCTGGCGCCGGGAAATTGAGGTTTATGTCGATGGATTAAAGCTGGTGCCCCGCCGTGATTATACTAATTATGAATCCAAGTATATGCGCAACAGGGTAAGATTGAAGCTTATCCCTCAGTTAAAGATTTACAACATGAATATTAAAGAAATAATCCTGCAAACTATCTTGCTGTTGACTGAAGATCGTGAATACATTGACTCGGTAACCGAAGAAGCTGTGGCCGAAGCTTTTCTCTCCTCAACTGAAAGCGAATTAAAGCTTGAGATCGAGGAGATCAGCGCCTGGGAATATCCGCTGCAAGGGCACATTATCAGAAAGGCTATTGAGCGGATTAAGGGAAATCTTTTGGACCTTACTTACACCCATGTCCAGGATATTCTGGAGAAACTTGAGTCAAATGAGCGCTGGGAATTGCATCTGCCCGGAGGCATTTTTGTTGTTGGCAACGGCCGTGTCTTAACGATCAGCCAGGAACAGCCGCTGAAAAAAGAAAAAAAATCATTCTTCTATACGCTGGGAGTGCCCGGCGAGATAGAAGTTAAGGAAGTTGGGAAAAAAATTAAAGTTACAGAGGTCGAAGGCGCGGAGGTGAGCGACGATCCTAAGGTCGCCTTTGTTGATTATGCTGCGCTCGGAAAAAATTTGATCATCCGCAACCGTGGCGAGGGCGACAGATTTATTCCCCTGGGGATGAAAGGCTCAAAAAAATTACAGGATTTTTTTGTTGATCAAAAGATCCCGGCGGAATTTCGTGATTACATCCCGATCATCGAAAGCGCGGGCAGGATTGTCTGGGTGGCTGGTTTGCGGCTTGATGATCGGTCCAAGACTACCAAAAAGACTAAAAAGTTCGTTAAATTGGAACTGTTATGATCGGCCGCGTCATTGAGCTCAATACTCTTTCCGAAGCTGAATCAGCCCTCCTAGCTATTGGTTCTGATAAAGCTGGGGTCGAGTTGATGGCGCCTAAGGCTGTTAGCCGTGTGCTGAAAATAACCAGCCTGCGGCCTCCAGCAGCTAACATTATTAAGCAGGAAATGCTCTCTTTTGGCGGTGAGGCAGCCACAGCTTATGGCTCGATCAATCATTCGGTTGAGACCACGGATTTGTTAATTCTTGGCACTCTTAAACAGCTTGGTTTGCTGATAGAAAAACTGAAAACCCACCAATTTGGTTTGCCTGCTGTAGCAGAACAGATCGAACGTATTTTGCGAGATTATGATAGTATTCCAGCCCCATTAAAAATTGGTAAAAATACATTTGAATTTGGCTCCAAGACCTATATCATGGGGATCTTGAATGTCACCCTGGATTCTTTTTCTGATGGGGGCAAGTTTCTTGATGTAGAGTCGGCAGTGGGGTGCGCCAAGGAAATGTTGGCAGCTGGCGCTGATATTATTGATGTTGGTGGAGAATCAACCCGGCCAGGGGCTAAGGCTGTTTCTGCTGCAGAAGAGACGCAAAGAGTTGTTTCAGTTATTAAGAGATTGTCCGAAGAAACTGCAGCTTTGATTTCCATTGATACAACCAAGTCCGTAGTTGCCAGGGCCGCGCTGGCAGCTGGTGCGGCGATGGTCAATGATATCTCTGGTTTGCGTTTTGATCTGGAAATGCCCCGGGTCGTGGCTGAAGCTGGCGTGCCGCTGTGTCTTATGCATATCAAGGGAGTCCCGAGGACCATGCAGGCGGCTCCGGCTTATTCTGACCTGATGGGAGAGATCATAAATTATCTTGATGAAGGCCTTGCAATTGCCAAAAAGGCTGGTATACTACATGAGAAAATAATTATTGATCCGGGAATTGGTTTTGGAAAAACGGTTGATCATAACCTAGAAATTTTGGCAAGATTAAAGGAACTTAAAGTCTTGGGCTGCCCAATTTTGGTTGGCACATCAAGAAAGTCGCTTATTGGACAGATTTTGGACTTGCCGGTGGACGAAAGGCTTGAGGGGACAGCTGCGACAGTGGCGCTGGCCATTGCCCGGGGGGCTGATTTTATTCGTGTTCACGATGTCAAGCAAATGGCCCGAGTTGCCAAAATGACAGATGCTATAGTTAGGAGGGAAAGAAATGGCTAAAAAAAAGAAATCAATGAAAAAAAAGGTGGCAAAAAAGAAAAAGCTGGCCAAGAAGCCAAAGGGCAAAAAAATCATTAAGAAAAGGCCAGCCCAAAAAAGCAAAGCTGGTAAAAAAGGGAAAAAAGGCACGGCAATGGCTTACCTTGGTTTAGGTTCAAATGTTGGTGATAGAGAAGAATTTATTGAGCAAGCGATTTTTTTGTTGGATAAAAACCCGAACATTGAAATGGTCAAGCATTCCAGCAATTTTGAAACAGAAGCGGAAGGAGAAGGCAACCAGCCGGCTTTCTTGAACGCTGCTGTGGCGATCAGGACCAAGCTTGCGCCGCACAAATTACTTGAGGCTTGTCAGGAAATTGAGGTTACGCTGGGCCGGGAACGCGAGATCGAGTGGGGGCCCAGGACCATTGATATTGATATCCTGCTTTATGATGATGAAGTAGTTTCCGATGACAAACTGCAGATCCCGCATCCCCTGCTGCATGAACGGCTATTTGTTTTAAAACCTTTGTCAGAAGTCGCGCCAAACCAGATGCATCCTATCCTGGAAAAGAGTGTTTCCGCACTTTATGAAGCACGAAAAGCGGAAACCGGCGAAAAATATGATGATGATCTCCCGGGCTTTAAGGAGATAAAGGGTGGGACTTATGACGATTATGAAAAATGGTAGCCGCGGGACGATCAACGAATTCTAAACGAATAAACGAATATTCTACCAGGAGTGCCGAAGATACAGTTGAGTTGGGAAAAAGGATCGGCGCGCATTTATTGCCTAATGATGTTATTGCGCTGACTGGTCGGCTGGGAGCAGGGAAAACCACTTTGATCCAAGGGATGGCAGAGGGGATCGGGGTCAGGGATTATGTAACTTCGCCTACTTTTATTATTATCAATGAATATCAGGGCAGGATTCCCTTTTTTCATGTTGATCTTTATCGTTTGAACAATGTTGATGAGATAGAAGATTTGGGCATCGAAGAATATTTCAGCCGGGGTGGGGCATGTGTGATCGAATGGGCGGAGAAATTAGGGGAACTGAAGCCAAAGGCTTCTCATGAGATTGAAATAGAGATAATATCGGAGACAAAAAGGAAAATATGCGTATCCTCGGAATTAGCAGCGCGACTAAAGTAATCAGCATTGGGCTGATTGATGAAGACAAGGTCCTGGTTGAGACCACTGTCTCAGATATCCGGGCGGAAAAGATCATTCTTTATGTTAATGAAGCCGGGATCAAGCCGGAGCAGATCGAAGGGATTGCAGTAGCCCAGGGCCCAGGGTCATATTCTGGACTCAGGGGAGGGCTGGCAGCGGCAAAATCCTTAGCTGCGACCTTAAGCGTTCCTTTAACAGGTGTTTCGACCCTGAAAGCTATTGCCTATAACTTAGTAGATATTGAAGGCACCATGGTGGTTATTCTTGACGCCAAAAGAGATGAATATAATTTTGCTTTGTTTGGTGCGCATCAAGGGAAGCTTAAGCGCTTAACCGATGATCTAGTCCTGCCAATTGATAAGATAATGGCCAAACTATCAGAGATTACAGGGGAGATGTATCTGGTAGGGAATACGGCAGGGGTTAGGGATCAGGGGTTAGGGGGTAGAGGGAATTTTCACTTTGCAGAGGAGATACATTCTCATCCTTTTGGGATTAATGTCGCGAGATTAGGTTTGCTTAAAATTACAGCCGGAGAAACCGAAGATCCGCTGAAGCTAACTCCAAAATATTCGCATAAGCCGAATATCCGGGAATACAAACACTAAGTCTTTTTGTTGAATGCCTCTGCCGCAGGACAGCCAAGTTCTCTTTGTTTGCAGAATTTGCAGGCCAGACTTCCCCGAAGATAGCCGGTCACTGGAAAGCCGAGAATGAGCAGAGCGACGATCGCTGCCAAACGCCACCAGTTAAAACTTATTATGGAGAGAGCGATCCCTGCTATGATGGGGATGATCGGGACAAGAAAATCAAAAATAAGGTGTTTCCAGGAGATCTCTTTGCAGGCGAAGTGTTTTGGATCACCTTTTTTGAAGAACCAGGAACAGATAAGGCCTCTACCTGAAAAACAAAGCTTGCCGTAATAGTAACAATCAACACAGCTCATTTTAAACAGCCGGATCTCCAGCGCGAGGCAATAAAGCAAATAAAGGGCTATATAGATCCAGCCAAAGCCATAAATGATGTATGCCCCCAGAGCGTAGATGGGCAAAGTAACCAAGTTGGACAATAAAACAAACCAAAGCGGATAGCTTTCATAGGTTTTTATTGTTTCCATTGCATTTATTATACTCCTTTGCGTTTTCTTGTGCTATAATTTTTCCATGTTGCGCCCAGCAAAGCTACAACAGGCTTGTGGAAAAAAAACCATCAAGGTAAGTGCCGAGACGCCTTGTAGCTGACTCCACTTTAGCAGAGAAATCTGCTGGAGCAGAGCGGAGTGACAAACTTTCAATCTGATGGATAACTCCAACAGAATTGGAAAGTGCGAAATTGCAGCCCGTAGCATAAAGCGAACTCTGCAGCCTCGTAACATTATTAGCCGAAAGGCAGAGAAGGCCGAGCAGGTCATGGCGAGCGAAGGCAATAACTGTATGAGCGATCCCGATGTAAAGTTGGGATAAACTCGGACAAATAATCTCATACAGGACTTCTCCGGGGTATGGGAGATGGGATGTAATTAAAGTGTGTTGTAGAACTGGGGAGACCCTACTTGGTCGCTCTTAAGTGGGTAGGCTTTCTCAATAAGTGAAAAAAAACACGAAATGGGAAAGAGCCAAGAGGGAGTCCGATGAGGGCATAGTACTTAGGAAGATAAGGACAACAAAACCTTATTGAGGGAAGGCTCTCAACTTGAATCAGGTTTTCAAAGGAGGTAAGTGCGAGGGAATGTCAGAGACTAAATACCCAAAAGATAAAGTACGAGAACTCCAGAGAAAGCTATGGGGTAGCGCAAAGAAGAGCAAGACGAGGAGATTCCATGCGTTGTACGATAAAATATATCGGATGGACGTGTTAAGAGAGGCATGGAGGAGGGTAAGAAGCAGGCATGGAGTCGGAGGGATAGATGGGGAGACCATCGAGGAGATAGAAGCCAGAGGGGTCGAGCCTTTTCTGATGGAGATACATAACCAATTAAGAGAAGGCCGCTATCATCCAGTTGCGGTGAGGAGAGTAAATATTCCGAAGCCGAATGGAAAGAATCGCCCACTGGGGATACCGACTATACGAGACCGAGTGGTGCAGATGGCAGTAAAGATATTGATAGAACCAATCTTCGAAGCAGAATTCCTTGGGTGTTCATATGGATTTAGACCCAAGAGAAATGCGATAGAGGCATTGGAGCGAATAAGAGAAACTGCCAACCAAGGCTACAACTGGGTGTTGGATGTGGATATAAAGAGTTACTTTGATAATATACAGCACTCGAAGTTGATAGAGAAGGTAAGCCAACGGATATCGGATAGGCGGGTTATCAAGCTCATAAGGAAATGGTTGGAGAGTGGCGTGATGGTGGAAGGGAGATATGAGAAAACGATGGTGGGCACACCACAAGGTGGGGTAATCAGTCCGTTATTATCAAACATCTACCTGCACTATTTGGATGAAATGTGGGAGAGGAAATATTCCACATTAGGAATCATTACTCGCTATGCCGATGACTTCATAATCCAAAGTAAGAAATGGGGACAAATGAGGGAAGGCAAAGCTAGAGTAAAAGAAATACTCAAAGACCTGGACTTAGAGCTAGAACCAGACAAGAGCCAAGAGATAAATCTAGGGATGGGGAAGCAGGGTTTTAAATTTCTGGGACATTATCTAAAGAAATGCCATTCGATAAAATATCCTGGGCATTATTTCTTAAACCGATGGCCATCGAAAGAAAGTATGGCAAAGGTAAGAGCCAAGATAAGAAGGATAATTTCACATCGCAGGATGAAAATAAAGAATGTGTATGAAATGATCCCAGAGCTAAATCGAATACTTCGAGGATGGAGCAATTACTTCAAGAGTGGAAATGCCGCGCGTAAGTTTCTACAAATTGAAAAGTATGTGTGGCAACGATTGATAATATTCCAGAATCGAAGGAGAGCAACAAAGCGTCCTCATAAACAAAGATGTTATACTTATGATTGGTTTCAAAATCTGGGGATATATCGACTAATGGGGCAAATCCAATATCCCAAGCTTGCGTATTCGAAGGCCTAATCAAGAAGATTCTCGGTAAGCCGTGTGATTCGAAAAGGTCACGCACGGAATTGAAAGGGGGGAAATGGAAACAGGACTTGTGCTAACATTTAATACGGTGTAAGCACCTGCGCCTTTTCTCTACCAATGA
>JAHIZU010000141.1 GCA_018814265.1 Candidatus Margulisiibacteriota bacterium
AAACATTATCTATGTCTCCGGTTCTCATTATAAACTTTACAAGAGCACCAATGGCGGATATACTTTCATAGAGGTCGCGGATCTAAGGGATTATATAGACACTCACTAATGGGAGGGAAAAATATGGAACAAGTTTGTCAAAGCTGCAGCATGCCGCTGCGCCGGGAAGAAGACCTGGGCACAAATGCCGATGGCAGTAAGAATCAGGAATACTGCCACTTTTGCTATAAAGACGGCAAGTTTACGGATGGGGTCATTACTATGGAGCAAAAGATCGAAAAACTTGTTGGTATGGCAGCTAAAATGAACATTTCTGAAGCGCAAGCCAGGCAAATGGCGCAAAACATTTTACCAAATCTTAAAAGATGGAAGAAAAAGTAAAAAAGTGATGCGGTAATATGTCAATAGGCAATATTTGGATTAAGTTAATTAAATTAAGCATAAAATGGCACACGGATTCTGATTATCCAAAAGAAACAGAATCGAAACGATCTAGAACTTTGAAATTTAAATAGTTGCGGACCTCCTTTTTGCGGGTGGCTGGTAGAGCTGGTTGTTCTTGAGCAGAAAGAAAACCAATCTCACCAATTTTCTCGCAGTTAGCGAGACCGCACGCTTGTGTTGGTGCTTGGGCACTTCGCCGTGCTTTGATCGATAGTAGGCCTTAAACTCTTCGTTGTGCATTCTCAACGAATTAGCGGCCTCGATCAAGTAGTAGCGAAGATATTGATTGCCGGTTTTGGTCATTCGGGTGTTTTCGGCTTGAAAACCACCGGATTGATTTTTACGCCAGGTCAGGCCGGCAAACTTGGCAAGCTTGTCCTGGGAAGAGAAGGATTTGATGTTGCCGATTTCCGAGAGGATACCGGCACTGTAGACGGGCCCAAGTCCCGGGACAGAAAGCAAGGTATTGGGAAAAGCTTTAAACTCATCGGCGATAGCTTTGTCGACTTCTTTAAGGGAAGCAGTGAGAGCTTTGATGGAGCGCAACGACATGGCCAAAATGAGATTGACGGAGTCGGCCAGAGCGGGGCGGATGCGATATGACTCGCGAGCGACTTTCTTTAAGGCCTCAGCGATTTTACCGGGATTGGGAAAGCGGTTTTTGCCGTGATGAATTACGAATTGGACGAGGTCATCAACCGGCATGGCGGCTAATTCATCGGCAGACAAGTTTTCAGTGATCAAGGCCATACTGGCGGCACCGAAGGGATTGCTAAACGGCTCAAGCGAAGAGAAAGACGAAAACTTGAGGAAGAGATGGGAGAGGAAATAGTTTTTCTCTCTGGAAATTGATTCGACCAGATGAAAGCGATAGCGGGTCAGACGGCGCAAAGGGACATAGGGCTGTTGGACATTGTAGGGTTCAGGGAGTCGGCCAAAGCGAAGACGGTCGGCCACAACAAAGGCGTCAATGTTGTCGGTTTTGTCCTTGTCGGGATAAGCTTTTTTGAAAGCATTGGTGAGTTTGGGATTGAACTGATAGACCAGAGGAGCGAAGGGAGAGATAACCGAAGAGGTCGCCAGAAACTCGACGAGATGAAGACTGTAAAAGGAAGTGGACTCGGCGGCGATTTTAAGGGAATCGAAATTGTTTTCGTTCATAACAGAAACAATTTTGGCTTCCAGGCCTTGAGCGCCGGGGAGATTGTTAGGGAAGGGAAAAGATTTGAGGATAATCTTTCCTTCCTGGTCGAGGAAGCAAGCGGTATTTGATTCTGAATGGGCGTCAATGCCGACGAAAAGGGTCTTTGACATTTAAATCGGCTCCTTTCCCGCAAGAGCGGGGTTAAATTGGGGCGAAAGAGAGGGTCTCTGCAGGTTGCGGGCGCAAACAGCCTCGCCGAATAAGAACTGACCGGCAGAGCGAGTGCAAGCCCCGCTGCTCGCGAGGCGCTCTCTCCGGCCGAACAAGATGCGGGTAAGAATTCCAGTCCCGCAACCGAGGGAAGCAGACTTTCTAAAGAAGTCCCCGATAAATCGGGGCTTCAAGGAGGGAAAGCTTTTCCCTCTCATTCCGCCTCTAGGGGAATGATACAGAGACATTTTGATAAAGTAAATATGCATAGGGTTAAAAGGAACCGCGACTTCAGTCGCAGGTTCCTAAACATATTATACGAGGAGGAATTCGTATGTTAAGAAAGATCGGTTATGGTTTGATCGTTTGGGCAGTGCCTTATATTTCCGCCATCCCTTTACTGGGCTTAATGGAAAGTGATCAGATATTTTTCAAGACTTTAATGATCGTGATCGGCGGGATTACTAGCGCAGTCTGTATTGTGCTCTATTTTAATAAAGTAGAAAAAGATTATTTAAAAGAAGGCATTTGGTTAGGGATTATCTGGCTCGTAGTGAACTGGTTAATGGATTTTGGCGCCTTACTCCCCTTATCCAAAATGCCTGTTGCCCAGTATTTTAGAGAGATCGGCTTAAGGTACCTGGTAATGCCGGCATTTACTATACCGATGGGGTATATGCTCAGTAAGAAGATAAAATAAACAATCAACGAAGCTGGAAATTCGTTATTATGTTCGTTTAATTATCTTAACGTCAAAGACCCTGGTCTCAGCCGGCGGCTCATCCTTTTCCCACGGCCTGACATATTTAAGATAAATTTTCGTCCTGCCAACTTTTAGCGCTTTAAATGTCCAGATCTCTGTGCCTCCAGTACCCACCCGGCCGGTATTAGGCACCAGATAAACAGACGATACCAGCTCAACAAAATTATTGTCCAGCGGTCGGGCCAGCTGCCACTGATAACCGGTAGTGGCGTTAGAGTCCAGGGAAAAAGAAATATTCTCTCCGATCCTTACAATCTGGCCTTTAGCAGGGAACCTATTGTTTAAAACCCAGGCAACCCCAAAAATAAGTACAACCAAAACAAGGGCAGCAACCAATATTTTGTTCATTTGTTTCCTCCTAAACTATTGAGTTGGATAATTTTAGCATTTATTGCCGAAGAAAGCGACAATCACCCCGCTGCCATTTTTTCTTTTTAAATGCCAGAAGTATTTTCAGATTAAGTGAATTTTTTTATAAGTGCGACAGATAACAAGTAAGATAGCATTTTCAGAAACTTAATCACTTGTGTGATGAAAGGTTTGGTAGCGCGATGAGACTCAATCCTGAGATCTTTAATAAACTTAGGCCGGGCCCAATTCCGCTAAAAAGGTGGGCCAACCAAACTCCCCCATCGAAGGTTACGAACCCCATGGCTACAATAGTACTCTTTGCCAGATACATGGGGCTCAAAGAGATTCCTTATAGGACAATTGAAAAGCTGCGTTTTGATCCCTATTTCCGGTACTGTTTTTATGTCTTTCTGGCCCCCTTTTTGGTTTATGATAAGGATTCACCTAGTGCCAAGGTAACCAGGCAACGTTTGCTAACAATCCTTAAGGATCCTGATGCGGTAACAAATGAGGATCTTGGGCGCGGACTATCAGCATATTTAAACAATTTTTTGGGGTTGATGCCTGGGGGATACAAGCGGGAGCAATTCAAAATGATTCCCGATTTAGCAGCTCGGGTCAAAGTTATAACAGATGAGGTTGATCGCGTGCTGGCTGAATACGGTATGGCAGAAAGAGCCAATACCCTAGCAGCTGAACTAAATACCGAAACCAGCTACGGCGAACAAATAGAGTTCTTAAAACTCTCTTTGAAAGTTTTCAACCTGCTGGTGGAAAATCACGGGTTTGACCGCGATCGTTTGTGGAAATAACTGATCACCTTATTAATATAAACCTCTTGTAATATTCAAAGAAAACGACAAAAGACATGTTACTACTAAGTCAAGATGTTAATAATTTACTAATTTAAAATGTTAAGAAACCCCAGCGAGACTTTTTGATCTATTAAGCCTGGCTTGCTTCAATTTTCTTTTCATGGTCCATACTGCAAAATCCGTTCGCCAGGGATG
>JAHIZU010000142.1 GCA_018814265.1 Candidatus Margulisiibacteriota bacterium
AATCTTTCCCTGATGTCACAGCTTCGGCCGTTGAACATGAACTTGATAAGCGTTGGTGCAGGCTTAAGCTATGATATCTCAGGGCCAACGCATCATTGCCTGGAAGACATCTCCGTGATCAGGACCTTGCCCAATATCATGATCTTTTCACCCAGTGACTGGGTGCTGGCCGAGCAGTTCGTTGATCACGCGCTTGAGATCGAACAGCCCAAATATCTCAGGTTCGACAGCAAGCCGCTGCCGGCTATTTATGACCCGAAGGCAAAAATAGATCTTCAAAAGGGTTTTCATGAGCTGTCATGCGGGGGCGACATTTGCCTGGTCTCAACCGGCTATATGACCCATCAGGCAATGCAGGCCGTGGCAGAGCTCAGGCGGGACAAGATCGATCTTGGCCAGATAGATCTTTTCATGATCAGGCCGTTCGATGCCAATGGATTGTACGATCTTTTGAAGGGGTATAAGCATGTCATTTCTCTTGAGGAGGCTTTTATCGATAAAGGCGGGATTGACAGCCTGATCGCTGATCTCTTGCTGCGCCAGGGTTTTACCGGCAAATTTACCCGGATAGGCATCGGGGATAAGCATATTTTTAATGTGGGTGACAGGGCGTATTTACACGGTCTCAACGGGACCGATGTCCCGGGGCTGGTAAGCCGGATCAAGGAGATATTGAACAAATGAACAATATTAAAGTGCCTTTTGGCACAATGACCGTGACCGATGAGGCTAAGCGGCTGCTTAATGAGATCATTGGGTCTGGGTTCCTTTCCTCAGGCAAATATGTGCGGCAGTTCGAAAAGGAATTTGCCAGGCTGATCGGGACAAAGGAAGCGGTGGCGGTTAGCAGCGGGACAGATGCTGATACTCTGGCCCTGGCTGTTCTGTATGATTATGGCGCAAAACGCGGCGATGAGGTGATCGTGCCTGCCTTGTCTTTTGTGGCAACGGGGAACGCTGTCCTGCATGCAGGATTCACCCCGATCTTTGTTGATGTTGAGCTGGATTCTCTCAATATCGATCCGGACAAGATCGAGGCGGCAATCACCGAGAGGACGCTGGCCATCATGCCTGTACATCTTATGGGCAAACCGGCCGAGATGGACAAGATCATGGCGCTGGCTAAAAAACATGACCTGTATGTTGTTGAGGACGCGGCAGAGGCCCATGGCAGCGTTTACAAGGGAAAAAATGTCGGCACGATCGGTGATATGGCGGCTTACAGCCTGTATGTCGCTCATATGATATCAACTGTTGAAGGCGGGATCATTACTACTGATGATCCTGAATATGCCGAAATATTAAGGTCTTTGAGATCACATGGCCGCTCCTGCAACTGCAACAGCTGTGTCTTGAACATGGGGGATAAGTCCTGTGAGAAACGGTTTAGGAACAGCCTTGACATGAGGTTCGTCTTTGAGAGGGTCGGTTATTCGTCAAAAATGAACGAGCTGGAAGCAGCGATCGGGCTGGGTAATATCAAGGCCTGGCCAGAGCACCTCGGGAAAAGAAAGGCTAATCTGCAGCGCATGATGGACAAGTTTGCTGCCTTTGCCCCGCATTTGCTGACCTTTAGGATTGAATCCTATGAGGAGATCGGACCGCATGCCTTCCCGATAATCATTGGAAAGGACGCTAGCTTCAGCCGGGATGAGTTCGTTGACCATTTACAGGAGCGCGGGATAGATTCAAGGAACCTGTTCCTGTCCATGCCCACACAGTGTCCTGGGTTCGCGTATCTCGGGAAGAAGATCGGCGAATTCCCAGTGGCGGAACACCTAGGGAATAATGGACTGCATATCGGCATTCATCAGGACCTAGGTTTTGAGCAGATCGATTATGTTATTGAAGTGATAGAGGAGTTCTTGAAGAATAAATAGTGAACAGAAATGTATCATGGCTAATCAATTAGATGTTGTATTAATAAATCCCGGGGATCGCAAAAAGATCTATCAGTCATTAGGGGATGATCATTCGTCCATCGAGCCTCCTTATTGGGTTGCTGTCCTGGCCGCTTATTTGAGACAGAATGGTATCTCTGTGGCGCTGATCGATGCCAATGCGGAAAACATTTCGCCAAAAGAAACTGCGGCCAGGGTTGCTGACCTGGACCCGTTGCTGGCGGCGGTGATAGTTTATGGTTCGCAGCCTTCGGCTTCCACGCAGAACATGACCATTGCCGGCAGGATCTGTCAGGAGCTTAAACAGGGCACCAAGGCAAAGGTAGCACTGGGTGGCCTGCATCCATCAGCCTTGCCTAAACGCACTTTAAAAGAAGAATCTGTTGACTATGTGATCGATGGGGAGGGACCTTATACGCTGAAGGCCTTGATCGATGCACGGCGAGCCAATAAGAGCGACCTTAGATCGGTGCCGGGTCTATGGTATCGGGAAGAAGGCGCGATCAAGAGCAATCCCAGAGCGTCATTGATCAAGGACCTGGATGCGGTTCTACCGGTTGCTGCCTGGGACCTGCTGCCCATGAGCGCCTATAAAGCTCACAACTGGCACTGCTTCCAGGACCTTGACCATCGCCAGCCTTATGCAGCTATTTATACCAGTCTTGGCTGTCCCTATTCCTGTGAGTTCTGCTGTATCAATGCGCCCTTTGGCAAGCCGGGGATCAGGTATCGCAGCCCGCAACTGGTCGTCTCCGAGATTGAAGAACTGGTCACTAAATATGGGGTAAAACACATAAAGATAATCGATGAACTATTTGTCTTAAAAGAGCAGCATTATATGACTATTGTTGACCTGCTGCTGCAGAAAGGGCTTGATATCAATATCTGGGCTTATGCCAGGGTGGACACGGTCAAGTCAGAAAACCTGGCAAAAATGAAAAAGGCTGGCATTAACTGGCTGGCTTTGGGCATTGAATCAGCTAACCCTGATGTTAGGGATGGCGCATCAAAAAGGATGAGGGTAAATGATATCAAAAAGATCGTTAACTTGATCCAGGACGCAGGGATCTATGTCATAGGCAATTATATCTTTGGCCTGCCGGATGATAACCTGGCCACAATGCAGCAGACTTTGGACATGGCCCTGGAATTGAATTGTGAATTCGCAAACATGTATTGCGCCATGGCCTATCCCGGCTCAAAGCTTTATGAGCGGGCGCTCAAAGAAGGTTGGCAGCTGCCAAAGGAATGGCATGACTTTTCGCAGCATTCTTATGATGCTTTGCCGCTGCCAACTAAACATCTTTCGGCTAAACAGGTTCTTAAATTTCGCGATGATGCTTTTCATCGCTATTTTGAGAATGCGGCGTATTTGTCCATGATCGAAATTAAGTTCGGTCAACGCGTCAGGCAGCATGTTCAGAACATGACCAAGATCAGGTTGAAACGAAAGATATTGGAGGATTGAGGCGAGAATGATCATTAGTAAAACACCATTTAGGATCTCATTTTTTGGTGGCGGCACGGATTATCCTGCCTGGTATGAGGAGAATGGCGGGGCGGTCCTCTCGACCTCCATTGATAAATATTGTTATATCAGCTTGCGGTACCTGCCGCCGTTTTTTGAACACAGGCATCGCATAGTTTATTCAATAACCGAGACGGTTTCTAGCATTGATGAGATCAAACATCCTGTTGTTAAGGCTTTGCTGGAATTGTTCGAGATAGAACGCGGAATTGAGCTGCACCATGACGGCGACCTGCCGGCCAGGGCTGGCCTGGGATCGAGTTCCGCCTTTACCGTTGGCATGCTCAATGCCTTGTATGCCTTGAACGGCAAGATCATTTCTAAGCAGGACCTGGCCAAAGAAGCGATCAGGGTCGAGCGGGATATCCTGAAAGAGAACGTTGGTTCACAGGACCAGATAGCGGTAGCGCACGGCGGGCTAAACAGGATAGAATTCCGGCCGGACCATACTTTTTGCGCTGAAGCTGTAACCGTTGGCCGCCAGCGCATCAGTGAATTACAGGAACATTTAATGCTGGTCTATACAGGCCTGTCTCGCTATGCTTCTGAGATCGCCGGCGACCAGATCAAAAACATCAAGTCCAATGGCCACGAGCTGGGCAACATGAGGCATATGGTGGATCAAGCTGTTGAGATCCTTAATGGCGGAAACGATATCACTGAGTTCGGCCGGCTGCTGCATAAGGCCTGGCAGATAAAAAAGAGGCTTTCGCAAAAAATCTCCAATCCAAAGATCGATCAGGTCTATGAAACCGCCATGAAAAGCGGGGCTCTTGGAGGTAAATTACTGGGCGCTGGCGGCGGCGGGTTCATGCTCTTCTTTGTCCGGCCCCAGGACCGGGAAAATATCCGAACAGCCTTAAAAGATCTCCTGGAAGTAAAGTTCTCCTTTGACACGGATGGCAGCAAGATCATCCATTATAATCCCCAGGAGGTTATCTAATGGAAAATAAGCCCTTGATATCGGTAGTGCTTTCTTTTCGCAATGAGGAGGATGTTATCCCTGAATTGATCAGCCGATTGGAAAAGACCCTGGGGCAATTGCCGGTCGACCATGAATTGATCTTTGTCAATGACCGGTCATCCGATGGCTCCCGCCGACTGCTACTGGAAAAGATGAAGGCCAACAAGCGGGTCAAATTGCTGAACATGTCGCGGACATTTGGCGTTACCCCCTGCGTGCTGGCCGGACTTGAATACTCATCAGGTGATGCGGTCATCTATATGGATGCTGACTTGCAGGACCCGCCTGAGGTCATCCCTGAAATGGTCAAGCTCTGGCAAGCCGAGCCTGACATAGATGTCATCCATACCAAGCGGCTTTCCAGGGCAGGGGAATCACAATTCAAGCTCTGGCTGACCAGACTGGGTTACGCGATTCTGCGCCGGGTCTCAAATGTGAGCATTGAGCCTGAGGTGGGAGATTTTAAGCTCTTATCAAGAAGGGTTGTCGACCAATTGGTCAAATTACGGGAAAAAAGGCCTTTCATGCGTGGTTTGGTGAACTGGATCGGATTCAATGCCAGGACCATAACCTATCGCCGTGAAGCGCGTTTTGCCGGTAGAACGAAGTTCCTGCCAACCAGCTGGGCGGTGATCAGTAACTTTATTGATTCCGCGTTGATCTCGTTTTCTGACATGCCCTTAAAGCTCTCGCTTTTACTTGGATATTTGGTCTCTTTTGGCGCTTTTGCCTATTTGATCGTAGTTTTTATCCAGAAGTGGATGGGAATATCCCTGCCGGGCTGGTCAGCGATGATGGCCACAATGCTGATGTTGGGTGGTGTGCAATTGCTGACCCTCGGTGTTATGGGGCTATATTTAAATGCCATCTTTGTTGAAACAAAGGGGCGGCCAAATTTCATTGTTGAAAGCAGCTATGGATTTGAGAAAAATGATGATCTTAAGGCGTAGCCATAACATGACGGACGCCGCAGTTCAAATGGTCTTCAGGCGCAGTCTGAGTTACCAGACCTACAAACAGCTGATCAAACACTATTTTGTTGGAGGAACGGGTTCGATCATTAATTACCTGCTCTTTAATATCTTTATGTTCAACGATCTTGGCATAATGATATCGAACCTGTTCACGTATTCTGTCGTCATAGCTTATTCGTTTTTCATGCAGAAATACTTCACTTACAAGGTTTATCATTATACTTTTTGGCAACCGGTTCTGTTCCTGCTTAACGCCCTCGCATATTTCCTGCTGGACACGACTTTGCTTGTGTTCATGATCGGCGAGCTGCATATTAGTCCCTTGGTGGCAAAACTGATATCAATATTGATGCTCGCGCCTTTGAGTTTTTTGGCTCAAAAATACATAGTCTTCCGCGGTAAATCAGAATCGGTCGTCGTAGAGCAGGGCGATTGCTATTAAATATAATGCGACCGGCGCTTGCCACATCATAGCCCGATGCACCAGGGTCCCGTCCAGCAAAAATCTATAGATGCCGTAACTTGAAAAAATGTAGACCATCATTGCGAAGAACAAGATAATTGATATCAGCAGGTATTTCAACTTTGAGACAATGATCTTTTGCCATTTTACGACAATGACCGCGATAAGAACGAACCACAGCAATTGCCAGTCGGCATAAGTGAACATCCTTTTGCTAAGCTGGATTAAGATGTCCATTATGGTTGGAGGCGGATAGGCCAGGGGTTCTGAAGGCTGAATGGTCGAGGCTGTGTTAGCTGATGTTGTAACCAAAGACAATAGCTTCCCGCTATAAAGGCGAAGATAGCTAACCAATGAGCTCTTGGGACCCAGCAGCCAGGGCGATGAAATAATGGTGGAGATCAAAATAAAGCTGCCGCTCTGCTTCAATTTCCTTTTGTCCTCAATAAGCAGAAATATGATTAAGACCACAGTGGCTATCAACCAGAGCGGGATGCCTGTTTGTTTGACGAAATTGCCGATCCCCAAAAGGATTGCCGAAAAGTAAAGATCAGGATCGTTCCTTGAATTCATCCAGTGGAAGAGATAAATGATGCCGGCGGAATAATAGAACGTCTGCATCAGGTCAGAATAGGCCGTGCCTGCGTGATAGACGATGAGAGGGAGAGCGGTTAGTAAATAAGTGAACAGGAGCGCGTGGAACCTTCCTGTATATCGTCTTACGCCGCCATAGAAGATGAAGACTAAAGAAGCGAAACATAGAGGAAAAATGATTTTGCCCAGGGCATCGTTCCAGACACCGAGCCCCATATAGATCCAAGCCTGGGACAGGGGGTTTAGATAAGGATGAGGGCCGGCCAGCTCAACACTTTGTTCAGTAAAAACTTTACCTGTGGAAAAAATGATCTTTGCAATGCATCCCTGGCGCCAGAGATCATCAAAATTAAGAAGTGGTTTTACAAGCGCGTCAAAGAAAACATGAGCGATAGTTAAAGCTATTAATAAAATTAGGATTATTTCTGCAATTGCTTGCCATCGAGATTTTATGTTTTTTATTCTTACAATTGATATAAAGAATTTTAAGATTGCCGCCATGTCAAAAATTGGAATTCTGTTTGCCAAAAGATAAAAGGCCAAAATAATAATTACAATTAAGCTGGGGATCAAAATAGTTGGGAGGTTGAGAGATATTCCCAACAGTGACATGGTAAACATCCCCAGTCCTAGCAAGCCAATCCCCGCTCCCCAGGATAAAGAAAACCGTTCTAAGCAGGAAATCCGCAGCTTAGTTTTGCTGATCAGCGCAATGACGCAATATCCTAAAAGAATGGGAACAGCCAGAGTAAACATCAATTTTATGAGCAGGATCATTTTGTCCTCTTCATTATGTATCTGTTGTTATCCAGTTTTGCGAAGGGGGAAAAATCATACCTTTCGGTGGATTGCTCTTGGGTGGGTTTAAAAACTAAAAGATAAGAAACATCCTTTTTCTTGTGATCACTGATTATGTGTGGCACCAAATAAATTCTTGCCTGTAGGTGTGGCGCATAGTATGAACTAATAAGCCCAAATTTAACTGGTTCTTTAGGCAATTTTTCTTTTGCAAAAACCAGAAAATCATAATATTCCTTTCCATAGGCAATTTCTCTTTTTTTCTCAATAGATTTGCCAAAATATTTGGCCAAATTATCTTTGAATATATTAAAATAATTGTAATCAGTATTTAATGCCAGCAATGACCAAAGGATAATGGTTAAAATGAATGTTTTTCTCGCGGTTTCATTAAGGCTAGAAAATAAGATTTTCTGATAATCATCGGATTTTTTCATTATTTTGATGAACTTAAAAATGAAAAATGCAATAAAACATATACAAATAATCCAATAAAAATAAATATTGACTGATCTGCCAAAGATTGAACTGCTGGGAATCAGATTAATTGTGCTTCCAATTACCACCCGGCCATTTGGCCCCCAAAACTCCTGCCAGCCTGATTTAATGTGTGTCAAGAGGTTGCCTTCGATAATCTTTGCCTCTTTAATTTCCGCTATGGGTTCGGGATAAACCAGGAGACCTTTAATCCAGCCGATCCAATTTGGATTTTGCGATGCAACGTTAAAAACATAATTGTGTTCCCCTGCCTTGACTGAGAACCAAAGGCTTTTGGGTTGATTGAATTGCGCATCATAATGATTTGCCCAATAAAGGCGGGCCGTGCCACTTTGCTTAGCCTTTATTCTTAGTATCAACGTATTGTACTCGGCCGAATCAATCATGAGTTCGGGAGTTGAAAAATATGGCTGGCCTGAGACTGGTTGGAAGGGAATGGGGAGGTCCTTAGCAGGGGATGGGGAATGTAGGATTAAAGTAAAAGCCAAAATAAAGAATAATCTAGTAATCATTTGTTAGTATTATACCCCATAAATTATGAATGACCAAACTAGCGAATTAAATCATCTAAAATCTAACCGTAATCGGATACGTTAAATCATATAAATCTAACCGTAATTACACATGAAGAAACGCGGTTTTGAGCGATTTTTTCGGTTAAGGGAATTGGTTGGTTTGGAAAAGATCAAGCGAGCCAGGAGAAAGAAGCCAAGATGGGCAAACTGTTTTGCCTGCGAACTGCCAGCACTTTACGGATGCCAACAGACTCAAGATTGGTCCCGGCAACTAAAAAGCCTGCTCCATGAGCAGAACATCATGTGATTAATAGCAGATCCCTTCGATAATCATCAAGAAAAGATGATAAGTCCGTCATAGGCGGACAGGGAGGGATAAAAATGGATTTTCACAGTCGGAGGCAATATTTAATGGGGTTAAGAGAAGATTACCTAAAAGCAACGAAGAAAGAGAAGACCAGGATTTTGAATGAATACACCAAAAACACCAGACATAACCGCAAATATGTGATCGCCATGTTGAATGCTGATGATGTTTGGGCAAATAACGGCGCGCGTAAGCTCAGACCGAAACGTTATGGCCCGGAAATCAATGCTCCTTTGGTTAAACTCTGGGGAATTTTCGATTTCCCTTGCGGTCAAAGGCTCAAACCCTGCATTACGGAAGAACTGGAAAGGCTAAGGGTGTTCGGGGAAATCAATCTCTCCGACAAGATCGCGGCGGAATTGAAGCAAATGAGCTCTGCCACAATTGATCGCCGGTTAAGGATTCCCAGACGAGCGGAACGCAAACGCCGGTTCAGCACAACCAGGCCGGGTTCACTGTTAAAGAAGAAAATACCGATAAGACTGACGGATTGGGACACCCAAAAGGTGGGATTCTTGGAAGTTGATCTGGTAGCGCATTGCGGCAGCAGTGCCAGAGGAGACTTTCTCAATACTGCCAGCCTGACCGAGATTGCCACTGGCTGGTGGGAAGGTGAGGCGATCATGGGCAAAGGGCAAAAAGTTACGCTCGAAGCCATCAAGCTGATGAAACAGCGAACGCCCTTCAAATGGCTGGGGCTGGATTCCGACAATGGCGGCGAATTTATCAATTATCCTTTGAGTGACTATTGCCACGATGAAAAACTCATCTTTACCAGAAGCCGGGAAAACAAAAAGAACGACAATGCCTATGTCGAGCAAAAGAACTGGACGCACGTGCGCAAAGTCTTAGGCTACTTCCGCTACGACACCTCGATGGAGCAGACGATCATCAATTCTTTGTACCGTAACGAGCTCCGCCTCTACAAAAATTTCTTCCAGCCGATTATGAAGTTATCCAAAAAGACTCGCATCGGGTCCAAAAGGCACAGAAAATATGAGCCAGCCAAAACGCCATTTAAAAGATTGATTGAATCAGACCAGATTGATGGGGCCACCAAGAGAGAACTTAAAGCCGTTTACCAAAAACTTAATCCTGCCGCCTTAAAAAGAGCTCTTGAAAGGAAAACACTCTTGTTGTACCAAACTTATCTATCCAAAAAGAAAGGCAAAATCCGGACAATGCCGGAACCAGAAAAGGAGGTTGTGTATGGTTAGATTTATGTGATAGAACGATACCCTGTTTCGGTCAGGTTCTTAGATGATTTGACACGACTAGAATGATAAAATAACCACCAATTAATGTGACACATCCTGACGCCTTCTGACATGACAAAATGCCCCTTGACAACTAATGATATAGTGCTATACTTAAGCCAATCATGCAAGTTCTCGAAAACGAGATCTATACTTCGGAAGAAACCAAGTCTCTCCTCAAGATTTCTCAATCTACTTTTCTACGTTTGATCAAGAAGGGCGTTTTGCGTGCATATAAAGTTGGCGGGCAGTACCGCATCTTGGGGAAAGAGATATTGCATCTTGTGAGTCCCAAGCTCGAAGAAAAGGCAATTGGAGCGTATCGAACGGTAAGAAATGGTGTTAAGAGACGCTTAGAAAAGGTTAGTGATTAAAGGGGGATTAATAAATGAGAGTCCTGTCAATATTAATAATTATTTGTTTGGTGCTTCCAATGACTCCAAATATGGCTGTGGCCCAGCTTTTACTCAATCCAACTGAGGTGTCTGGAGCAAATGCTCCACAGTCATACTCTGCGAAACCTGCCGGACAAACACCGCCCAGCGCATCAAAATCTTTATCGTCCAACTATATATCTCAGGGAAGCATTTTAGATTGGTACAAACTGGGGCCGGGTGATCAATTGGAAGTGCACCTCATAGTTGATGATAACGCCCTTGCTCTTGATTATCAGTTTGTAATAAATCCCGAAGGAAAAATATTTTTCCCGAATATTGGAGAAATTTATTTAATCAATTTATCGATTAAACAGGCTAAAGCAGAGCTGACCAATGAAATTAAGAAGAAATACAAAGAAAGATTTGATCTCTCTTTAATGATTTCTCTTCCCAAAATGATAAAAATTTATGTCACAGGGCAGGTGAGTGAGCCGGGTTTGAAAGTTATTTATGATGGCACAAAGATTTCGGATGTGATGAAGATTGCTGGGGTTGCGGCCGGCGGGTCAAATCGAAAAGTTTTTGTGAAACGTAATGGAAAGATCTTGAAAGTTGATCTTTATAAAATTTTATTAAAGGGGAATATTGATGCTGATATCAATGTGCAGATGGGGGATGTTATAGAAGTGCCCCCAATTGGATCTGCCAGGGTAACTGTTATGGGCGAAGTTCCCAGGCCTGGCCAATATGAGCTTCAGGATGACGAGCGATTAAAAGATGCCTTAGCCATGGCTGGTTATGTTGGTGCAAATTCAGCCCTTTCAGAAGTAGCGTATTTGAGGCGGAAACAGGGTGAGGATGATTTTGATAATTACAAATTAAATCTTTACAGTATGTTTGAAGGCAAGGACGAGTCGTTAAATTATGTTCTAGAAGATGGAGATATCATATTGGTCCCGGCAATCAAAGCGTATGTTTATGTTTATGGTGATGTTAATCAGGGAGGGCGATTTGATTATCAGCCAGGACAAAGACTTTCTGATTACATAAACATGGCTGCTGGTCCTTTAGCCAAAGCCAATTTGTCTGGTGTAACTGTTACCAGGCAGGAAAATGGGGAGCCACAGGTTTATCACATTGATGTTTCAAAGATACTTAAGCGAGGGATAGCAGATAAGGATATTGAGATTATGGCAGGGGATGTTATTAATGTTCCAGGAAATTTCTTTTATTTCTCTGATTTTGGGAGTTTTGCAAATACGATTCTTTTAGCACTAACACTTTATACAACAGTGGTGGGGAGGTAAATTTATGGAAGACGAAATTAATCTGCGTGAGTACATCGAGGTGATTACAAAACGTTGGAAAACAATTGCTTTCATTGCATTAGGAATAGCGATGATAGTTTTTGTTTACAACTTGATGCAGCCGCCGGTTTATGATGCAAAAACAACCATAATGATTAGGTCTGGGGGAGGTTCTTCATTTTCTCAACTCGCTGGTTTAACTGCTTTGGCTGGGATAAATTTGCCTTCCGGCAAAGGGAGTTTGAGCGATTTAACCGAAATCCTTCAAAGTAAGGCTGTAGCAGAGAAGGTTTTAGAAGATTTAAAACTAAAGGAACGGATAGAAGATTTGGCTGATCCCCGCTTAAATCATCAAATAATAGTTTCTAAGGTTAAAAACATGCTGAGTAAGCCAAAAATTAACGGGAACTTGATTGAATTAAATGTGGAAAATTCAGATCCTGAACTTGCTGCTGAAATCGCAAATGGATTTGTTAATGCCCTTTCTTATTCCTGGAACAGGTTGAATTATACCGAAGCGCGCAAAAAGAGAGAGTATATAGAAAGTCAACTTCCGCGAGTTGAGAAAGATCTTAAGAAAGCAGAGCAACGATTAAAAAAGTTCACTTTATTATCTCCAAAAGGGGGTAATTCTAATTCAGAATTGATGGGCTTAGTCAGTGGAAGCCGGTCTGATGGGGTTGAGATTTCACGGCTCTCCAGGGAATTGGCTGTCCAGAATTCTGTTTACACTATGCTGCGTAATGAATACGAATCGGTAAAACTTGAGGAAAGCAAAGAAATTTCACTTTTTTCCGTGGTAGATCCTGCCGTCCCCCCGGATTCCAAATCCAAGCCAAAAATCAAAGTGAATACCATAATCGGACTGGTTTTGGGACTATATTGTGGAACCATTGTTATTTTCTTTCAAGAATACTTAGAGAAACACAAGCAAAACCATAAGATCTGAATATTGAACTTTAAAAAGGAGAATCAGGGAATGGATTTTGAAAAAAAAGTATTCGATAGGAAAGCAAAAATCGGGATTGTTGGCTTGGGTTATGTTGGGCTTCCTTTAGCGGTTGAATTTGCCAAGCTTGATTTTTATGTAATTGGCATTGAGCAGAACCCAAAAAGGAAGGAGATGATTAATCGAGGCACTAATTATATCTCCGATGTCTCTGCGGAAGAATTGAGAAGTGTTGTTGAACAGGGCAGGTTGAAAGCTGCTGATGATTATTCGCTGCTCAAAGAAGTTGATGCAATCTGTATCTGTGTCCCAACCCCGCTCGACAAAAACAAACAACCAGATATTTCTTATGTCAAATCTGTGACCCAGAATATTTCTAAAATCCTAAGAAAAGGACAGCTGGTAGTATTGGAAAGTACAACCTATCCTGGTACGACAGAAGAAATAGTTTTGTCGAAATTGGAATCCTCTGGGCTGGAGATTGGCAAGGATTTTTTTCTTGCCTTTTCCCCTGAAAGAGTTGACCCTGGCAATAAAAATTTCAAGACTAAAGATATCCCAAAAGTTATTGGTGGTGTTACCCCCAGGTGTGGTGAGTTGGCGAAACTGTTGTATTCACAGATAATCAGCAAAATATATTTGGTTTCTTCTCCCAGAGTAGCCGAAATGGAAAAGCTTTTGGAGAATGTTTTTCGAAGTGTAAATATTGCTTTGGTAAATGAAATGGCTATTCTTTGCAGGAAGATGGACATTGATGTGTGGGAAGTTATTGAGGCGGCCAAGACCAAGCCTTATGGCTTTATGCCTTTTTATCCTGGACCAGGAATAGGCGGGCACTGTATTCCTTTGGATCCCTTTTATCTCTCTTGGAGGGCAAAAGAATTTGATCTAACTACCCGTTTTATTGAGTTGGCAGGCGAAATTAACGATAGAATGCCTGAGTATGTTGTTCAATTAGTTCAAGATGGGTTGAATCAAAACTGCAAAAGTTTGAAGGGCTCAAATATCCTGGTTTTAGGTGCGGCTTATAAAAAGGACATCGATGATTGGCGGGAGTCTCCTTCCTTAAAAATAATAGAAATCCTGGAGAAAAAAGGGGCGATCGTTAATTATAATGATCCCTTTATTGCGGAAGTAAAGATTGCGGGTAAGATGCACTCTTCTTTGGCGTTGGATAATACCATCCTGAAGGAGAGCGATTGCGTAGTAATTGCGACCAATCACACACAATACG
>JAHIZU010000143.1 GCA_018814265.1 Candidatus Margulisiibacteriota bacterium
CGTTGGCCGCTCTTTCTGGCCTCGATGGCTGATTTTTCTTTTTCGAGAAGAGTAAGATTGGCTTTTGTTGCAAGAACACCTTTGTTTTGAGGAATTAGAAAGTTACGTCCATAACCACCTTTCACTCTTACAATATCACCTTCTTCGCCCAGCGTATCAATAGTTTCTTTGAGAATTAGTTCCATTTTTTTCCTCCACAAACACTAATATGATCAGGATACAGATATTTTTTATTTATGAGGCAGCCGGTTGTTTTTTTCTAAAGTTTGCCCATATGTCTGCGATTCCTATCAGTGACAATAAAATAATGCCATATACTTGAATAAGAACCAACAGATAAATTAGTACTTTAAACGGTTGTGGTACTGACCATTTTGCCAAAAGGCAGGAAAGGATGGACAGACCTTGAAAAAAGTAAAGTACTCCTAAGACAAAAGCGGTATTCAACCCCAAAGTTTTAATCGACTCAATCGGCAGTAGTAATTGCACAACTGCTAAAATAACCACCCAAACAAGTATTTCTGGTAGTTTCCACTCCTTAAAGTCGTTCCAAGGAGAAAGGGATGGCGATTTTTTTATCAACAGCCATCGACCGAATAGCATATTGAGCCAAACGGTAAAAAAAGTCGAGCTTAATAATAAAGCTGGAAACATTCTGGCAATAAGCAAACGTAATTGCTTAAATGCTGACTGGATCTCTTGCAATGTCTCGACCGGTACTTCGGCAGATTGGCTGTAGAGCGTATAGCTTGCTTCCAGCGTCTTATCGAGGCTTGTTAGTGCCTCGGTATAAGGATTTGTTCCGGAAATTGTCGCGTACAGCGTGCCGAGAACAGTCCAAATTGTAATAAGGTAAATAACACCTTTCAGCCCTGCTTCATTTGCCGTTTCGTGCCGCGCTATGGTTTTTGCAAAGACAAAACCTAACGGCAACATGGTTAAAGAAAAAAGCAGAATTGAAAGAGTGCCGAAAATAGCACTAATGCCCCCAGCTATTAATAATGCTATACTAACCAGCGTTGTTCCCTGTTTTTGTCCAAAACAAATCAGATAATAAAATACTGGCAGGGGAACAAGGCCATGTAACCAGCTTAAGTCAGTGATAAGCGATGGAAGGCAGAAAATCGCTGCGGTAATTACTATGCCTTGAAAGTATTTTACCTGATCAGCTTGTTTCTTGTAACCCAGAATCACTATGCAGACTTTGGTGTTGAAGTCTTATAACTGTGGATGACCAGTATATGGTAACAGGGCAATCTGCCGGGCCCGTTTGATAGCCTCATTAACTTGGCGCTGGTGCTTAGCGCAATTGCCATAAATGCGACGTGGAATAATTTTCCCACGTTCGGTCACAAAGCTTCGAAAGGTTTTGATGTCTTTGTAGTCAATGACCAAACTTTTCTCCATACAAAAGCGGCAGGCTTTACGGCGGCTAAAATCCTTTTTTATTCGCATAACGTATTATCCTTGAAATTTCTATCAAAATTTTTAATCAGGTTATTAAGTGACTCTGTATTAAATCGATGCCCTTATTCAATGGTTGCGGCTTCCTCTTCGGTAGCAGTAGCAACTTCCTCATCGGCACCTTCTTCTTTTGGAGCATCTGGAGTATAGACATCCTGGGTTTTGATGGTCATGAATTTCAGAATCTTGTCATCGATCCTGTAAATTCTTTCCATTTCGGCAACAGCTGCAGGTTTTCCGGCATATTCTATAAGAACGTAGTAGCCTTGCTGCTCTTTTTTAATGAGATAGGCGAGTTTCTTTAGCCCCCATTTGTCGACAGTAACAATAGAACCATCATTAGATTCGATGATTCCTGTGGTCTTGTCGAGTATGCCGGCAATATCGTCTTCGCCGGTATTAGGACGGATAATAATGATTGTTTCGTATCTACGCATAATTTTCTCCTCGTGGACTTTATATTGGCCCTCGTTCCTTTAACTCTTTCAGAGAGCAAGGAGAGTTCATTGTATTTTGCCCCAATAGCAAAAATGTAATCGAGATTATTAACATAATTATTGCTTTTAAGTCAAACTTTTTTTGGTAATTCAGGAGGGTTGGTGAGGAAAAGCCAGGGAAGAAATATAAGCAAGGGCTTCTTCTTGAATTAACAGAACATAAACAGTCAGCTTTTAACTTTGCTGCTTGGCCTTGTGCCAGAAGGCGAGCATTTCTTCTGTATCAATGTCATTCAGGGATTTATCTTTCTTGTTAAGCAGTTGCTCCATCTTGCTGAATCGAGAAGTAAATTTATTAGTGGCCTTGGTCAGCGCATCTTCAGCATTCGTGCCAGATAACCTGCTGATAGTAACTAATGAAAAAAGAATATCACCCATTTCTTCTTCGATTTTTTCTTTTTGTTCGCCTCGTAAGGCGGTTTTGAATTTTATAATTTCTTCATTCA
>JAHIZU010000012.1 GCA_018814265.1 Candidatus Margulisiibacteriota bacterium
ACTTTTTCAGGTAAGTTCGGCTGAATTGCATAAGATTTCTGGTGTCTTCATGCTCGGTGAAGCGCAGAAAAATCCGATTGCTGGCATCATCAATTGAGGCCAGGAGGATACATTTATCCCGGCGCCCTTCAAACCAGTCGTGGTTGGAGCCATCCATCTGTGCCATTTCCCCAAAACAATCTTTGCGTTCCCGCCATTCGCGGTGTGTCGCCTTCCTTTTCCTATCTTCCCAGAGACTGGCGGCGATCATGAGCCGGCGAACTGTTTCATCGCTCAGCTTGATCTTATCCAACTCTAATAACTTCTCCGCTGCGAAGGTTGGACGGAAATCAGCATATTTTTCCTTTATCTTGCTGATAGCCTTATCGGCCAGGCCGGGAGGAAGCTGATGATTTGACGGTTGACCGCGTAACCCATGAATGATTGCCCGATCGCCTTTTGTTTTTATCTTTCGGCAAAGACGATTAATCCATTCACGCGAAAGATCAAGCAGTTCACCTGCTTTTGCCTGGGTAATTCTTTTTTGGATGGCTAGATGAAGAACCTTTATCCGATCAATATCCCTCTGAGTCATTTGTAACATCTCTCTTTTGTCCATTTTTGCCACACTCCCTTTATTCTTTATCGGAAATGTGACTTTTCTATTTTGGACAAATGTGATGTTACTACTTTGGTGCTACATTTTATCACAAAGGCTTGACAAATCTCGATGGATGAATTATTATTGGCATATGCCAATAATAGGAAAAAGATATGCCAAGACCTTTTAGACGCAGAAGAGTGAGCCGCAGGCCGGGGAGAGATTATTTTAAGCCGAGAGGGATTCCATTGAACGAGCTCGAGGAAGTGATTCTCCAGCTGGACGAGTTCGAGGCCATACGGCTGGCTGACCTGGAAGGCATGTACCAGGAGGGTGCCGCCAAAAAGATGAACGTCTCTCGCCAGACCTTCGGCAACATCATTGATTCCGCGCATAAAAAGATTGCTGACGCAATTATTAACTCAAAAGCAATAAAGATAGAAGGGGGTGAAGTGAAAATGGTTGAAAGACAATTTGTTTGCTATGACTGCAAGCATGAATGGTCATTGCCTCACGGCACAGGCCGGCCAGATGCCTGTCCGAAATGTAAAAGTAAAAACCTCCACCGTGCGCCGCAGGACAGGGGTTTGGCAAGCGGACCTCATGGTCGAGGTTGGGGCGGAGGTAAAGGCCAGGGAAGATGCAGAAGGGGGCTCTAAATGAGGATATGTATACCTGTTGAAAACAATGAATGGCTAAGGTCAAAGATTTATGATCATTTCGGCGGCGCGCCGTTCTTCTTGATCTACGATACTAATACTAAAGCTGTTGAGAATATTTCTAATTCTAATCAAGGGCATATCCATGGTGCTTGTAATCCCTTGACAGTATTAAATTCAAACCATTTTATATAGTGATCTGTCGGGGGATGGGATTGCGCGCGATAAGTAAATTGGGCGAGGCTGGCATCAAAGTCTATAGGTCCGATGCTGGCACGGTTGCCGATATGCTTGAAGAATTCCAGGATGGAAAGCTTAGTGAGCTTTCCATTGACAAAGCCTGCCGAGAACATAGCTGTCATTAAGGATGGCAAATAAGGAATCACTGAATTTTGTTTGGAGAAGCGAATTAAATATGCCTGTGATAAAAATTTATTATGATAATGTTTCGGTCAGCAAAAACATAAAAGCAGCCTGGGGATTCTCAGCGCTTGTGAAATACAAAGGAAGAAATATCCTTTTTGATGCAGGGGGAAACGCTGAGGTTCTTTCTGCCAACATGAAAAAGATGGGATCGGACCCAAAATGTATTGAGTTTGTGGTCATATCTCACAAGCATTGGGACCATGTTGATGGAGTTTCAGCAGTTTTACCTGCCTTGCCGGCAGGCAGGCAGCCAAGTCAGAAAGTCTATTTTTTAAAGTCCTTTTCAGAGCGTTTGAAGAAGAGAGCTAAAGCATCCGGCGCGAAACTTGTTGAGATTATTAAGTTTCAGAAAATTATTCCGGGTATATATACTACGGGGGAGATGGGAAAAACAATAAAAGAACAATCTTTGATAATTGACACTCCCAAAGGCTTGATAATTGTAACCGGCTGTTCGCACCCAGGCATAGTGGACATAGTACGTCATTCAAAGAAGAAACTAAAAAAGGATATTTACTTCGTGATTGGCGGTTTTCATCTTAAGACTTTGCGTGCTGAGCAAGTTAGAAGAATAATTAATGAGCTGAAGGAATTGGGCGTCAAGAGGATCGCTCCCTGCCATTGTACCGGGAAAAAGGCTATTTCTATTTTTCAAAAAGAGTTCCAAAATGACTTTATTAAAATTGGAGTGGGTAGCATTATAGGTACCGATGAGATTTAGATTTTATTTATTACTGAGCTTATTTGCCCTGATCATCTTCTTGCCGAATTGGGGTGAGGCATCTGAGGGGGAACTTGAGCATCTTCCCAAACCGCAATATGCCAAGGCCGAGGTTTTCGAAGTCGAGACCTACGATCTTGGCGGTCACAAGGATTCTCCAATCAAAGAAATCTCTCAACAGGTCACTTTAAAGATCCTATCCGGGAAATTTAAGGTAAAAGTTGTTGCTGTTGATCATATAGCTTCCGGCATGATGGGAGGGGAGATGATCCTTAAACCCGGAAACAGGGTTATCCTTTTTGTGGATGAAAATCCCCCTCCAGCTGAAAGCCCGGATGGCAGTCCGCTCTTCAATGTCGCGGATTATGTCCGTGACACGCCCATTTACTGGCTTGCCTTTTTTTTCGCTCTGCTTTTGGTAATTATCGGAGGCATGAAAGGGGTTAAAGCGCTGGTCAGTTTGGTCATCACTATATGTTTGATATTTTTCATCTTGTTTCCGCTTACACTTTGGGGCTTTAATCCCTTGCTGGTATCGGTCCTGATTGCCGGGGCAGTTTCTTTGATCGTTTTTCGAATTGTTGGGGGTAAAAGCATCAAGAGCGTGGCCGCGGCCATTGGAACTCTTTTGGGTGTGGCGATCGCCGGCATTTTGGCGTTTGTGGTCGGCAACATGATCCACCTCACTGGCATGAGCTCGGAGGAGTCGAGGATATTACTTTACTCCATGGACCTGAAGATAAATTACCAGGGACTGCTTTTTGGCAGTATTTTGATCGGGGCTTTGGGGGCGATCATGGATGTTGGCATGTCGATAGCTTCATCCATAGATGAAGTGCGCAAGGTTCATCCTGAAGCCAATCTTCAAAACTTATTTAACGCGGGCATGAATGTCGGAAGGGATGTTATGGGAACCATGTCTAATACCTTGATCTTAGCTTACACAGGATCAACTTTGCCTCTCCTGTTGCTCTTGATTGCCAATAACATGTCTTTTTCCAAGATCTTAAATATGGAGATGATCGCGGTGGAAGCGGTGAGGGCATTGGCTGGAAGCATTGGCTTGGTGCTTTGCATTCCGATCACGGCTTTGATCTCTGCCTTTTTGTATTCAAGGCCTAAGATAAAAACAATTATACCTTCATCTGATTGGCTGCTTGACAAAGGACGGGCAAAAGATGATAATTTCTCCTGCTAATATGGCATTCTGGATACAAGTTATAAAAGTAGCGACCGCCTTGTTTATCATAACCGATTCGTTCGGCAACCTGCCGTTCTATATTGCTTTGACCGAAGGCGTGCCTCCTCCGGAGCGCCGCAGGATTACCCTGACCGCTATTCTTACCGGCCTCATCATGATGGCCTTCTTTGTTTTTGCCGGCAGCCTTGTCCTTGACCTCTTTGACCTGACGCTTGATGATCTGCGCGTTGCCGGCGGCGTGCTGCTCCTGATCATTTCCATTGAAGTGCTGATGAGAGGCAAGGTGGCGGCCGAGCACCGTGAGGATATCGGGGTCGTGCCCCTGGGCAGCCCGCTGTTGGTTGGCCCAGGCGCCATTACCACTGTGCTGGTCATGACCAAGCTTTATCAGCTGCCCGCGGTCGTGCTCGGTGTCTTGATCTGTTTTACCCTGATCTGGCTGGTTTTCCACTTTGCCGAGATAGTCTTCAAAGTCATTGGCAGGAACGGCTCCTTGATCGTGACCAAGATTGCCGCCATCCTGATTGCCGCTATTGCGGTGCGTTTTATCCGCGTTGGCATCCAGGCTTTCTTCAAAATAATCTGAGTCTCTGCTATTTTTTGTTGGTGCTACAATTAGTAACCTTGACTTTTTTTCCGTTTTAAAGCATAATTTTATTATTCTTCCCCGTGAGGTGAGTTTGATAATATGAAAATTGCTATGTTGCACTGGGGTTTTCCGCCGATCATTGGCGGAGTTGAGACCCACCTGGTTTCCTTGATGCCGGAACTGGTAAAGATGGGCCACAAGGTTTCTCTGCTGACCGGATCAGCTGAAGGTTATCCTGAACATTACGATTTCAAAGGGGTCGGGATCACGCGCAACCAGTATTATGACCTTAACTGGCTGTTCAAAAGCAATTTCCAGGAAGTCGACGATAACGTTTGGGATGTAACGCTCGGGTACCTTAACAAGACCAAGCCTGATGTTATCCATTGCCATAATATGCATTACTTTAGCCGCTACCATACCAGGGTGGTGGAGCACTGGGCCTTGCAGCACAAGGTTCCCCTGGTCCTAACCGCGCACAATGCTTGGAAAGATAAGTTGTACCTCGACTTGACCTGCAAAGTTGCCTGGGACCGGATCATTGCCATCAGCCATTACATTAAACGTGAATTAGTGGCAGTCGGAGTGCCTGAAGAGAAGGTTGATGTTGTCCACCATGGTATTGATGAGCGTAAATTCACTCCGGGCACAAGCAAGCCCTTTATCTTTAAAGACCACCCGCCTTTAAAAAAGATGAAAAAAGTCGTGTTTCATCCTGCCCGTCTGGGCATTTCCAAAGGTTGTGACATTACCATCGAGGCATTTCGGATCGTCAAGAACAAAATACCTGACGCAGCGCTTCTCATGTCCGGCAGCGGCAATATCATTGACTGGGGCTTGACGCAGAACAAGGATATTGCTTTTTTTGCGACCTTGATCAAACATCTTGGCTTGCAGGACAGCGTTTATATCAACACGTTCTCCCTGGAAAAGGAAATGCCGGAGTTGTATCGTCTGGCTGACGTGGTGGTCTATCCCTCGTCCGCAGAAGAACCTTTTGGCTTAACCATGTTGGAATCTATGGCTGCGGCTAAGCCCATTATTGTGACCGATTCGGGCGGCATGCCGGAGATCATCCAGAACGACATTAACGGTTATGTTATACCTAAGGGAAATCATGAGGCTCTGGCCGAAAAGATCATTAAACTTTTGTCATCTGACAAGCTGAGCGCCAAGCTGGGCAAGACCGGCCGCGAACAGATCATGCATATGTATACCAAGAGGATCTACGCGGAAAATATCTACAAAGTGTTTGAACAAGCGATCAAGGATTATTCCAAGACACGCAAGAAAAAATTCCAGCCAAGACGTAAATTCGTTATTGCTCAAGAGGAGATGGCGGTTTAGGTGGCGATCAAAGCGGCTATTTTTGACCTCGACGGCGTCATTGTTAACACGGTGCCGCTGCACTTCAATGCCTGGCAAAAGATGTTCAATCAGTATGGTCATGATTTTACTATGGCGGATTACCTGGGCAAAGTTGACGGCCGGCCCCGGCTTGAGGGCGCGGCAGCGATCCTGACTGAATTGTCTCCAGAGGAAATAAAAAAGGCAGGGGAGATCAAACAAGGTTATTACCAGAAGTTATTGGACAGCGAAACGATCGAAATCTTTGAGAGTTCGGTCAAGATTATCCAGCAGCTGAAAAACCATGGCCTCAAACTAGCCGCGGCTTCCTCCAGCAAGAACGCGGTGCGAATTTTGAAAAAGATCAAATTATATGATATGTTTGATGTTAATGTTTCTGGGGCTGATTTTGAAAAAGGCAAGCCTGACCCGGAAATATTCTTGACTGCGGCCTCCCGCTTGGGCGCTGACCCTAAAGAATCAGTGGTTTTTGAAGATGCCAAATCCGGCGTAGACGCGGCAGCTAACGGCGGTTTTTATTGCATCGGCATCAACCGGCATAACAATGCTGAAGCTTTGAGCCGTGCAAACCGGATCGTCAACGACCTGAGCGAGGTCGCCCTGGAGGAGATACTTAACCTTGACCGCTAGGATCTCAAAATATTTTGAGCTGAGCCAGGATGACTGGCTGATCGAGGAAAAAAAATTCCATCTTCAGCAGCAGGCTAAATACGAAAGCCTGTTCGTGCTCGGCAATGGCTATTTAGGCATGCGCGGCGCCCTGGAAGAGAACCCTCATGGCAGTTACCGCGGCATGTATATTGCCGGCGTCTTTGACAAGTCAGAAAGCTATATCCGCCAGATCGTCAAGGCTCCGGTCTGGAATGATTTCTCCGTCTGGTGTGATGGCCAGAAATTTTCAGTTGACAGCTGCACTGTGCTCAGCCACCGCAGATCGCTGGATATGCGCAAAGGCATTCTTCACCGGGTCAGCCGTTTAAAGTGCCCTAAGGGCAGGATACTTAAGATCGAGACCAAACGTTTGGTCTTTGCCCATCAGGTCCGGGGCGCGCTGATGTGTGTTTCGATCAAGCCGGAGAACTTTTTCGGCCAGATCAAGGTTATTAGCGGCTTGAACGGTGACGTGACCAACCAGGGCTATTTCCCGGAAGAACGGATCAAGCACCTGAATGTGGTGGCCATGAAACGTGACGAGGACCGGATCTATCTGGAAATGGAAACCCGCGACAACAAGACCCGGATCGCCATGGCGGCAGACACGGTCTATCTTGGCCAGGGCATACCGATCATCAAGGTTAACCGGATGTATGGCGAGAAATTTGCCCAGGAAATGACCTTTGAGGCCAAGCGCGGTAAAACCTGCGATTTTGCCAAATGGGTCTCGATCTTTACCAGCCGCGAAGGCTATGAGCGTCAGCTGGAATCAGCTGCCACAGACCTGCTGCGGGATATGATGTATGAAGGCATTGATTTCCATCTCAGGAAACATCTTGCGGCGCGTGAAGCGTTGTGGCAGCGAGCCGATATCCAGATCAAGGGCGACCGCAAGGCCCAAAAAGGCATTCGTTTTAACATTTATCATCTGCTGGCGGTCAAGCCGCATCATGATCCCACGGTCAGCATCGCGGCCAAGTTCTTGACCGGTGAGGGTTATAAAGGCCATGTTTTCTGGGACACCGAGATCTTTATGCTGCCTTTCTACATTTTTAATTTCCCTGAGGAAGCGCGTAACCTGCTGATGTATCGCTATTACACCCTGGACGGCGCCCTGGCCAACGCGGCCAAACTGGGTTACCAGGGTGCAAAATACGCCTGGGAAAGCGCCGATACCGGCCAAGAGACAACGCCGGACTTTGGTTTACGGTCGGACGGATCCTCAGTCAAGATCTTTACCGGTGATGAAGAGCATCACATTGTTTCCGATGTGGTTTACGGAATTTATAAGTACTTACGGGCAACGGGCGACCTCGATTTTCTCTACAAATATGGGGCTGAGATAATCCTGCAAACGGCCCGCTTTTGGCTGTCACGGGTCGAGTCCAGGCGAGACCGGAATGAGATCCGCAAGGTCATTGGCCCGGACGAGTTCCACGAGCATGTGGATAACAACGCTTTTACCAATTACTTGGTTATGTGGCACCTGGAATATGCGGTTCTGTTTACAACCAGATGCGTGAGGAGGCACCCCAGGTTTTGAAGGATCTGAGCGCCAAGATCAAGCTCAAGGTTGATGAAATTGATAAGATGCGCAAGGTCTCCAAGACCATTTACTTTCCTTATGACCAGAAAACCGAGTTGATCGAACAGTTCGAAGGCTATTTGACGCTGGATGATCATGTTATCAGGCATTTGGACAGTGGCGGCATGCCGTTGTTTCCCAAGGGTGTTGATGATTCAACTCTGGACCAAACACAATTGCTCAAACAGGCCGACGTGGTCTTGTTGTTGTATCTTTTTCCAGATCGTTTTGGCTTGCAACTCAAGCAAAAGAACTATAATTATTACGAAGCCAGGACCATGCATAAATCATCGCTGTCTCCCTGTATCCATGCTATCACGGGGTTGGATGTGGGCGACCACCGCCGGGCCTATGCCTATTTTATCAAG
>JAHIZU010000144.1 GCA_018814265.1 Candidatus Margulisiibacteriota bacterium
CATCTTGCTGGTGATTGGAATCTTATTGATCGTGAGTGCGTTACCCCTGCAGACTGTGACCATCGCACCTGGAGAATTTTAGATGGAGAATCAGTTGAGATCTTTACTCCGGCTAATGTACGGGAAGAGATATGTGAACCAAGAGAAACAGCTGTCCAGCGGCCACCAGAACCGGAAATACCATTACAGCCGATCCCACGCGCCCAGCCTGATGCTGGTTTAGTAGATAGCATGGCGGAAGATGCTGGCGTTGAGGTTTTACCTGAAGACGATGCCGGAGCCCCACCGCCAATTCCGACTCCGACGAATAGGCCGCACAGACCCAGGGATCCTGAGCCAGTTGTTCCGCCAACAACGCCAACCCAGCCAACGCCGCCGCCAACCCAGCAGCCAGTGGTCCCGTTATAAGGAGGAAAAGAACAGATGGATGTAAATACAATTTGTGGAGCAAGAGGAGTTACGATCCGGGAAATCCCGCAGGGAACAACCATGCCAGAATCAGCGGAGCCAACAGGGCAGGATATCGAAGCCCTGGGGGAAATGATCTGGGCGCTGGAATCACTCAATGAGTATTTTGCAGTGAGAACACCGATTATGGTGCGCCTGGGACAAGCTGGTCAGTCTGGGGGCATAACTGATCATGCCTGGCAAATCTGGGGGCAGGTTAGTCAGCAGCTCAGCGCCAGCACCGCTGTTACTGTGTCTGCTTTGCCGCTGGAGAATCTGATCAGCGGGGTCATTACTGCTTTGGAAGCTGAGCAATCGGTGAATAATGTTGGCGACCTAGATATCCTCAGAGGGATCCTTGGCGATTACGAATCTTTTTTAACTGGTTTTCAAACTGCGCTGACTGACGGCAATCATCCTATTGCTGCAGGCATAACTTATGATAGCTCAAAATCATTCAAACATAATATTCGAAGTATTGTTAATCAAATCTACGGCCGCATATCCTCAGGCGTTCAAAGAGAATTAGGCTACAACGACCAAACCTTTTGGACAGACACGTCATTGACAGCAGATTCAGCTCGGATTTTGCTGGATTCTGTGCAGGCCCAAACCCAGGAATTGTGCTCTGATTACAACGCAGCAGTTCCTGCTCCGCCAATTATTCAGCCGCCAGTGACACCAGCTGCTGCACCAAGGTTATTGGGGTACGGCATTAACATTGTTCCGCTGAATGCCTTCCAGGTTGTTGGTGATAGCTCTTCGCCGATCCAGTCCGGGCCGGGAATTCAAGGAGATGCGGCTTTGGCCCTGCATCTTTCTGATGAGATTTCTCTGCAACTGTCTTATTTAGGCAGGCTGGGGATGAACTCATTTTCTCCCTGGACCTCAGATCTTAGTTATGATTCTGGTGCGTTTTCTTTTACCTATGACAATTTTACCGCCCAGGCAAGCTATTTCATGCAGCAGAATTTTAATGCTGACTACCAGGAACATCTGGGCGCCTTGGTGGTCGGTTATCGGTTTTTTAACGGTTTACTGGAGCCATTTGGTGGGGGGATTGCTGGCGCAAATGATGAATCTGCTGTTTACGGCGGGTTGGTTGGGGTCAGGTCAAGGCATGAATTTGAAGGGTCCAATATTGCTCTTTCGGGATTGATACACTACAGCCTGATTAACCGCGAGGAACTTAACCACCAAGTAGGCGCAACAATTGATGCTGCTTGGAGCCCGGGTTCATTTGGTAATGCTGATTTTGAAGTAGGGGCTTATGTAAGTGCTTTATATAATTCAACACCGTCTGGAGCCAATGTTACTCCGGGGCTGGTTTTGCGCTGGCGCGGGGGCGTTATCCCGATGTATCCGGTAGTCTTACACTAGGAGGAAATGCGATGCCATCCGGCATACCACAAGTTAAATATTCATTGTTAAGGCATCCGATCAGGATGCTGGAAGCGCGTACGGCAAGAGACCCTGGTTTGCAGAAAATCGGTACAGTCATGAAATACCTGGCGCCAGTCCTGACCTCAAGCGCTTTTGCCGCGATCTTTGTGGCCACTCCTGGGGTAACTTCGCTTAGCGGCTTATTAGTCTGGGCCTTAGTTGGAGCCGCGCCCAGCACTTTGGCTACCTGGGGCATTGCGCAGGGATTTAAAAGCGCTAAAGCAGAGCGAGAACTTGCTCCCTTCCATCGTGTGGCAGCCCAATTGCTGCGTACAGGCAAGGTGACTAGGGACGAATTGGAACGCCGCGGGGTGGACGTGTCCGGGATCCAGGACTCGGTTATGATTGGCAAACGCAGTGTTTTTAAGAAAGTCTTGGGCATGGGAGGTATGGCCATTACAGTCCACGTAGAAGATACCAGATTAGACAGGAACAAGGCGCTTAAGGTCCCTTTGCCAGCGCTATTATCAGAGCCAGAAGCCTTGTCTCGTTTTGTGGCTGAGGCCAAGGGTTTATGCGAACTTCACAATAAGCGGATCGTCCGCTTTTTTAACCTTGAATACATGAAACGTGAAACTTATGTTGAGCTGCTTGATAGTACGATCGATTATGCTAAGAAAGAAGGCGCGGAGCGGCCTGATCTTGATATTGATGTCTCCCGTTTGCCTGAAGAAATACCTTATATTGATATGGAATTTATTGAGGGGGCTACGCTGGAGCACCATCTCTCAACCGGGGCGTTTCCCGTAGCAGACGCGGTGAGGCTGGGCATTGAGTTGCTGGAAGCGCTCAAGTACATCCAGGCCAGAAATATTATCCATCGCGACCTGAAGCCGGAAAATGTCTTTATTATCCAGGATCCGGATAATCTCCACCTCAACACAGTCAAGATCATTGATTTTGGTCTAATAAAGAACGTGGGGGCAATTGGTGACTTGAGCCAGACTGACGGTCATTTAACCCAGGTGGGGGCTGTTATGGGGACGCCAACCTGGATGTCTCCTGAACAGATCAAAGGGGTAGCCAACATTGATTGGCGCACGGATCTGTATGCCATGGGTTTAATGATCTATAATATGTTGAGCTGGCGCCTGCCTTTTAATGG
>JAHIZU010000013.1 GCA_018814265.1 Candidatus Margulisiibacteriota bacterium
GAAAGATAGGGATATTGAGCAATATCATCGTAGATCCCGTCCCAGCGCCACTGGCTGATCTTACAAACTCGGTCAAGAGAGATGCCTTCAGCGTAATCAACAGGATAAGGGAAGACTATCGTTACAGCAGCATTAAAAATCAGGAAAGCAAAATAAATAAGCAATGCGAACAGCAGGAAAATTTTAATTTTTGATATTCTTTTATCCATAATCACACCTTATCGCCAATAATACAGCTCTTTAAAGACTTGCAACAAATATGAAGCTCCCCATCTAATAATCTGCAACTTCCTTGTCCCACCGACCCTTGGCGGCTCACTGCCCGGGATTTCAGCTACGCGCAGTTTTCTTTTTGCGCATCTTACCGATAACAATGGCTCAACACCCATTACAGTGCGGAAAAGCTTTTCTGGCGCATAACTTTCTTCTTTATCAAGATCCAATCTGTAAAACAGATCTTTCTTGTAAGCCCGAAAAATGACCATGGCATCGGTATAATGGCCGCCGTGCAATAGATTGATAATATTAGTGAACATCCAATTCCCGAATCTGGTAATTAGATCATCATCGTCACTCCTGGCCCCCTTAGCATATCGCGAGACAATAACCATTTCGTAACCCTCTTTCATTTTTTCCACCAGTAAAGGGATCAATTCTGGGATGCTGTTTCCATCGGGGCTGAACGTAACAACAACATCCCCAAGGATCTTGGGAAAGACCTCGATATATGCATGCCTGATGCCTTTTTTGCTCTGAACGTGCACCTGGAAACCTTGTTGCCTTGCGTATTCGATCGTCCCATCAGTGGATTTGCCATCCACAACGATCAATTGGTCGTACCATTCTTTTTTGATCCGCGGCATGATTGCCTTCATCCCCTCAAGTTCGTTCAAAGTGAAAACCAATAATGTTACTTTCACGATCTATGCTCCTTTCGCGCTACTATCATTGTTCCCTTTTTTTCTTCTTACCGCAAGAAAGATCGTCGCGATTAAAAAACCGATTGTGGCAATCGTGATGACCGTACCTGCCCTTAATGAGCTCGATCTGTGTGAAAATCTGACCAGGTGCTCTCCTTTTTCCACATATATAGCCATTAAAGTGAGATATGCCTTGTAAATTTTGGCTGGCTTGCCGTTTATTGACGCCTGCCAAGAGGGATACCAATTTTCACTGATGATCAAAAAGCCCGGAGAAGCAGCCTTGACCTTTATTGAAATCCCAGTTGGCAAGTACTGCTCAATCCTCACGCTTTCAGGCAGATCGCTCTCATATATTTCAGCCGGTGGAGCTTCTTCTAAGAGGACCCGAGTTTTTGCCATGAAACCACCAGCATTCAATTCTTTCAATACCCCTGCAATCGATGGCAACACCTTTGCTTCGTGAACCAAGAACGCCTTAGGGAGGACATTTGAGTTCTCATAAACATAAGCCCCTTTCTTTGCATACACCATTCTTAATCCGCTGTGCCCCAATCTCTCCTTTGTCAGGACATACTTCGCGTTCAAAAGATCAAGTATCGGATGGTCATTGTTGTTCGACAAGTTGCGCATAGAACCATAAAAATCCGAATAACGAGCCAAATTATAAGCACATCTTCCACCAAGTCCATACATTCCATATATAATATGAAAATTGGCAGGGATCTCTCTTAAGATATCTGCCTCTTTTAATCCCGGTTGTTCAGCCATGAAATCATGGTTATAAAAGCGGCAGACTCCCTGCAGAATCTCACGGTCTTTTTTCATAAAGGTGACGGCCTCGGGTTCATTATAGACCTCTGCCAGACTTTTAGTCTGAATGAATCCCCAGTTGTAAAACCAAAGATTCGATATTATAAACAGCAGCACGGCAATATTAAAATATTTCAGTTTAATTATATCTTTGGCCCAAAGGACAAGAAGCAAAGCCGAGATCAAAGAGAACGCAAACAAAGCCAACAAATCTTTAATAATATGAGAATAAAGCAGGTTAATCTTGGGAAGATAATAGTTGAGCGGCAATCGAGCTTTGGTAGAATATATGATATACATCTTGGTTAAAATATTTTTACCTAAAACGACGATCGTCTCTCTGTAAAAAAACATTAACGC
>JAHIZU010000145.1 GCA_018814265.1 Candidatus Margulisiibacteriota bacterium
ATGCGCTTCGGTTGTCTTCCATTAGGCTGCTCCAGTTAGTGCTGATTGTTCAGCATTAAGTTGAGCACCTAAACCATTAAAGTTAGGTGTACTGCACAATTCAACAAGCACTTCTGTAAGTGACGCTTCAGGGTTAGTTTGGTAAAGACCGCCGGTGGAGACCTCATCGGTTCCACCAGCATTAAAATTTTGATGTATTGGAACTTCAACTGCTTGGATCGGGGCAGCATCTGAACCAGCAAGATTGGTTTCACCGTCCATTAATTGCTGACGCACGTTTGTCAGCTCATATTCATGGTGACGTTCAATATCAGAAGTGGTGACAGCTGAAAAAGCTCTGGCGGCTAGCAAAGCATATTTTTCTCCTTGTTCAAGAGAGAGGTCAATATACGGCTGGACGGTCGCCTGTTTCGGCGTGCCGGGAACAGCTGTAGTTCTTATACTAACTGGTGGCGAATCAAATCCCACGTTACTTTCTCCTCCAACCTATTTTGCCGGCCTTTAGATCTCTTTTGATCAACGAAGCCAGATAAGGTATAGCATCAGGTTCCATGCCATAATTCTTGTGAAAATACTCAAAGATCGCTTTAGCTTTTTCCTTGGGATCGAGCAACTGTCTGTCGTCTTTGATAATGGGTTCGCCGCCGATTTTTAAGAGGGCTAAAAGATCAAAAATCTCCTGGGCAGACTTTAACCCAAGAGCTTTTAAATCAGGTCCTTTTGTTTTTGTTTGTTGTTGCATAGCCATATTATGTCCTTTACACTAAATATATCGGGTTTTGGAGGGTAAAACTTGCATGGAAATGGGCATTTTTTATGTCATTCCCGTGTAAACGGGAATCCAGAACTGGATGCCCGCCTGCGCGGGCATGACACATTGTGTTATAATATAAAATATGCACAGAACAGGTCAGAAATTTGAAGATTTTATTGAAATTGTAAAAAGATTACGCAAAGGCTGTCCTTGGGACCGGGAGCAGACCATTGAAAGTTTAAAGCCATACCTGGTAGAAGAGGTCTACGAAGCGATCCAGGCTATTGACGACAAAGACTATCAAAAACTAGCTGAAGAGCTAGGGGACATGCTGCTGCACGTGGTGATGCTCTCAATTTTTGCCCAGGAAGATGACTACTTTACCGTTAATGATGTTATTAATGCTATCTCCGCGAAAATGATCCGCCGACATCCCCACGTCTTTGCCAAAGGAGACGCCAAGACCAAGGAAGATGTTTGGCTAAGATGGGAAAAAATAAAACAGGCGGAGGCCAAGGCCAAAGGCAAGAGGCATAAGGGGATTTTGGAGAGCATACCCCGGAAATTGCCCGCGCTTTATCGGGCGGAGAAAGTCCAGCGTCGTGCCGCCAGGGTTGGTTTTGACTGGGATCATGTGGCTGGGGCATGGGACAAGGTACACGAAGAATTGGACGAAGTGAAATCCGAAATCCGAAATAATAAATCCGAAACAAATTCGAAACCCAAAATTAAAAATTCGAAACTCAAAGAGGAAATAGGCGACTTACTGTTTGCGGTGGTGAATGTGGCCAGAAAGTTGGATATTGATGCTGAAGACGCGCTGCAGCTGGCCAATGCTAAGTTTATGAAGCGGTTCTCCAAGATCGAAAAGAAGCTGCAAAAAAAGAAATTAACCCTCGCGCAAATGGACGCCCTCTGGGAAAAGGCTAAGGCTTCTGAAACCTAGTCATAGCGCCTGCCTGCCGGCAGGCAGGTCGGAATTATGATATAATAGATCTTCTATGAAAGCCAACTGGAGAAATATCTTCCTATATCTACTGGTCATTCTGGCTGCTGTGGCCATTCTTTCGCCTTTTTTTCAGTCTGAACCAAAAGTTAAAGAGATCGGTTTTTCCCGCTTCTTAGACCTGGTTGATCAGGCCAAAGTGGCTTCTGTAACCATTGCCGGGGATCAGGTCTCAGGAAAACTGGCAGATAAAAGCAGCTTCCGTACCAGGGCGATCAGCTACCCAAATCTAGTGCCTGAATTAAGAGAAAAGGGTGTTAGCATTAAGATCGAGGCGCCGGTTGAAGCCAACTGGATCTGGAACCTGGCAATTCAGCTTTTAATTCCCATTGCCTTTTTTGGCTTGCTCTGGTGGCTGCTGATCCGGCAGGCTCAGGGCGCAAACCAGCAGGCCATGGCTTTTGGCAAATCTAAGGCCAAGCCGCTGATGGGCAAAGTTAATGTAACTTTTGCTGATGTGGCTGGCGCTGACGAGGCCAAGGAAGAGCTTAAGGAGATAGTCGAGTTCCTCAAGACGCCTGAGAAATTCCAGGCCCTGGGCGCCAAGATCCCCAAAGGACTGCTGTTAATGGGCGCCCCTGGCACTGGCAAGACCCTGTTTGCCAGGGCAATAGCGGGCGAGGCTGATGTGCCGTTCTTTTCCATGTCAGGTTCTGATTTTGTTGAAATGTTCGTTGGCGTTGGAGCTTCCCGGGTCAGGAACCTGTTTCAGGAAGCTAAAAAGCAGTCTCCAGCCATCATTTTTATGGATGAAATTGACGCAGTAGGCCGGCACCGCGGCGCAGGTTTGGGCGGCGGGCACGATGAAAGAGAGCAAACCCTTAACCAATTACTGGTTGAGATGGACGGTTTTGATCCCAAGACCAATGTTATTGTGGTCGCGGCAACCAACCGTCCGGATATCCTTGATCCAGCCTTGCTTAGACCGGGCAGGTTCGATCGACAAGTTGTTTTAGATAAACCAGACCTGAGAGGCCGCGAAGAAATACTTAAGATCCACGCCAAGGGCAAACCCCTGGGTAAAGATGTTGACTATAATGTCATGGCCAGACGCACGCCAGGGTTCACTGGAGCTGATCTGGAAAATGTTCTAAATGAAGCGGCCATCCTGGCGGCTCGAGCCGACAAAAAAGAGATAACCATGGATGAAGTTGAGGAAGCTGTTGATCGTGTTCTGGCTGGTCCGGAAAAGAAGAGCCGGATCATCTCAGATAAAGAAAAGGATATCGTGGCTCATCACGAAATAGGCCATGCTTTCCTGTCCAAGACCCTGCCTAATGCTGACCCAGTGCATAAGATCTCTATTCTGCCGCGCGGTCTGGCCTTGGGCTATACTTTGCAGCTGCCAACGCAGGACAGGCATTTAATGAGTAAGGGCGAGATGGTTGACCAGATCACGGTGATGATGGGCGGCCGTGTTGCCGAAGAAATGGTTTTTAACGAGATAACTTCCGGCGCTCAAAACGACTTGCAGCGGGCCACGGAAATGGCGCGCAAGATGGTCTGTGAATTCGGTATGAGCAAGTTAGGCCCGCGCACCTATGGCCGCAAAGATCGCCAGATCTTTTTGGGCCGAGATATTGGGGAAATGAAAGACTACTCCGAGGAGACCGCGGACAAGATCGATGCCGAGGTCAGCCAAATTCTTGACCAATGCTACGGGCGGGCCAAAAAGATCCTAACCAAGAATAAGGCCAGATTGATTGAGGTGGCCAAGATCCTTCAGGAAAAAGAAAGCTTGGAGAACAGCTATTTGGAAGAAGCCTTAAAGGATCTCAAAGGTCTCGAAGCGGATGAGTAAGCTAGTCGAATGCGTGCCTAATTTTTCCGAAGGCGCTGATCTTGACCTTGTTGAAGATATCGTTTCCGCGGTCAAAACGGCCGAAGTCCTCAATGTTCATTCTGATTTAGACCATAACCGTACCGTGGTCACTATCCTCGGCGAACCCAATCAGGTTAAGCAAGCGGCTTTTGACCTGACCGAGCGCGCCATGCAGCTTTTAGATGTTAATCATCATCAGGGCGAGCATCCTTTTATCGGGGTGGTGGACGTGATCCCATTTGTCCCGCTCCAGGGCATTTCTGAGGCAGAAGTGGTTGAGCTCGCTCATGGTTTTGGCCAGCAGCTTTGGGAAAAGCTTCAGCTGCCGGTCTATTTTTACGGCGATGCGGCTAAAATTGCCGAAAGAAAAGAACTGCCTTACGTTCGGCACGGCGGATATTCAGCTTTAAAAAGTGAGATCAATAATGATCATCGCCGGCCTGATATTGGGCAAGGCTTACATGTGACGGCCGGGGCTGTGGCGGTTGGCGTGCGCGACTTTTTGATCGCTTATAATGTTAATCTGGATACCCGGAACCTGAATATTGCTAAATCAATTGCCAAGAATATCCGGGAAAAGAGCGGCGGGCTACCAGGCATTCGAGCTCTGGGAGTCGAGTTGAAAAGCAAGGGGATCACCCAGGTAACCATAAATGTTACAAACCATAAAATGACCTCACTCAAGAAGGTTTTTGATGAAGTTAAGAAATGGGCCAAAGAGTATGGGGTTGGCATTTCCGGCTCTGAAATTGTTGGCCTGTTGCCCAAAGAAGCTGTTTTTGAAGGCATGACCGAGCAATTGATGCTAAACGCGCCACCAATGGTACTGCCTCTGTCATGCCCGACTTGATCGGGCATCCAGTTCTGGATCCCCGCTTTCGCGGGGATGACAGTTTTGCTTTCGCGGGGATGACGGAAAGGGGCTGGGAGCGACGGGAGTATGTCATGCCCGTGGAAACGGGCATCTATAAAATAAATGCCCCTAAAAAACCTCTTTTGAAAGATCTTTCCATTGCGGATTATTTGCTTCAATTAATTCCAGCTTCCAAGCTCTATTCCATTTTTTAAGTCTTTTTTCTCTGGTTAATGCTTCTCGGACATCTGAATATTGCTCAAAATAAACCAATTGGGTTACATCATACTTCTTTGTAAATCCCTTAATGATTTTTTTCTTATGTTCAAAGATCCGGCGCTTCAAATTATTTGTAATGCCAATATATAAGGTGCCGTTTCTTTTGCTCGCAAGAATATAGACATAATATGTTTTATTGAAAGAGATCATGCTTGATATTATACACTGGATTCCCGCTGGAGTTTATCCCTGCGAAAGCAGGGGGGAACCCCGAGATACCTGATTAGTTGCAAAAATTATGATAAAATAAACGACTATGAACCAAGAAATCCCAAAAATCTATGATCCGAAG
>JAHIZU010000146.1 GCA_018814265.1 Candidatus Margulisiibacteriota bacterium
ATGAATAGCTGGTCATCAGAAGGCTTTATTTCCCGGGAACATGAAGAACAAAGGCTGACCAAAGCCAAAAAAGCGCTTAATCGGTTCTTCAAACAACAAAGTAAGTCAAAATCTAAAATTAAATATGTTGAAGAATCATTTTCTATCCCAAAAGACAATATTATTGTCCGCGGTCGCTGGGACAGGGTGGACGAACAGAACGGGAAAGCCTTTATTATCGACTACAAAACATCCGAGGTCAAAGATCAAAAAGATGCTGATCAAAAAGCCAGGAAGAACGATCAGCTAACGCTGTATGCCCTGGCCTGGGTGGAAAAATTCAAGCAACTGCCTAAGCGGGTTGAGCTTTATTTCATTGAAAGCGGCTTGATCGGCTCAACGCGGCGAGACGCCAAGGATATTGCCAAGGTCTGGGATAAAATACTAAAAGTAGGCGAGGGGATCAGGAAAGCCAAATTCGCGGCCACGCCAAATCAGCGAGCTTGTTCCTATTGTCCTTACAGTGAGATCTGTCCGGCTTCGGTGGTTTAGGGGATAGGGGTTAGGTTATTTTGAGAGGTTCTGGTTTGGTTTCCAGGGAGTCCAGCTTATCCCCAAATTTAGACAGTCTTTTCTCAGTTGCATCGTAGCTGTTGGTCATGTTCTTAACGTGAGTGCCCATCTTATTGAAGTCATCCATGACCCTGGTAAAATCACCTTCTAAACGAGCCAGATCTTGTAGTATCTGCGCAGCGCGCTCTTCAATGCGCATGCCGCGCAGACCCAGCAAGATGGTTTGCAGATACCCATAAAAAGAATTAGGGGAGACCGGGATGACCTTGTGATCAATGGCATAACGAAAGACACTCTTGTCCTCGTCCAGGTTCTCATCGTTTATGACGATCTCATAGTAAACGTTCTCAGCCGGGATATACATCAGGGCGAAGTCAAAAGTGCCTTCATCCGGCAGGATGTATTTTGTCCTGATCGCGTCAATGTGTTTTTTGACGTCGCGAACGAACTGTTTCTTGGCCGCCAGCTTTTGGCTGTCCCCCTCGGCCTGCATGACCTTCTGAAAGTTCTCCAGCGGGAATTTTGAGTCGACCGGGACCATGCCTTCTTTGAGAATGATCACTGCGTCAACCACTTCCCGGCTCTTGAACCGGTGCTGGAGTTCGTAGCGGGAAGTGGGCAGCACCTGCTTGAGCAGGTCGCTTAAGAAAAGCTCGCCCATGCCCCCGCGCATTTTTGGCGCTCTTAATATTTCCTGAAGAGAAGCGATATCCTTGGCCACTTCATTGACCTGCTTGGTTGATTCCTGGACCTCGCCCAGCCGGCCGTATACGTCCTTGATCGCCTTGGCCGCGTTGTCCAGGCGGGCATTGGTGTTCTTGTCAACATTTTGCAGGGTGTTGGTGAGGTCAGGGTAAAGCCGGTTAATTGAGCCGCGGATCTCTTCCATCTGCTTTTGGATCAGCTCCACAGCTTTGTCTGTTTGCGGAGCGCTGATTGGTTGGTTCAGCTTGAATAGCATGAAGCCGACAGCGCAGAGGGTGATAATTGAGATAAGAATCGCGATGATTTCCATTAAGGTAATTATATCAAATTAACTTGCCCTGTACCAGTTAACGGGACAGGGCTTGACTTATTCTAGAAATTTGCTAGGCTTTTAATATCGTGATTTTCAAGCAATTCCAGACCCAAAAAATTATAATTATTCTAGTGCTCATTTGCCTTAGCCAGTCTGTTTGTCTTAGCCTTAGCAAATACGACAAGGAAGCTGCCAGGCTTAAAGACGCAATTTCTAAGTTACGCAAAGAAGTTGCGCGGCTGAAGGCAAGCAGTCTCACAATTTCTTCAAGGGCGAGAATCGCCAAGATCACTGATCTGGTGGAAGGGCATGAGGCCAGGGTGGAAAAATTGCTCGAACAACTGGCTGCGGTTGAAAGGGCCAAGGTCAAGGAAGCGCAGAAAAAGGAACAAACGAAAATAAAGGAAACAAAGGAAATCCCGCAGCTAGTTGAAGAAGTTTCAGTGGAGGTTGGCGAAGTTGGCTATCAGGAAGAGACTGTGCCAGCAACGATAGAGGTCTTTGTTGAACCTGCGCCGTCGTTTGAAAGAATGGAAGAATCAGCCAGGCCTACGCCGCGGCTGCAATTTGAGATCGGCGGGCTGGTTGGTATTTATGGCGCGTGCACCGCGGCGATCGGGGAGATCAGGTTCCCGCTGCGTAATATTTTTGGGCCAGCGACCACTTCTTTTCGCCTGGCCGGCGGCTTAGCCCAAAGTGAAGACATGAGCCGGCGCTACGCCACTATTCAGGCTGACGGCATCTTGAATTTTCCCGCTGGTTGGTTTACAG
>JAHIZU010000147.1 GCA_018814265.1 Candidatus Margulisiibacteriota bacterium
GACTCCTACGAAGCGAATAGGCTCGAGAGCCGATCGAAGAGAAAAGGAACCGCGAAGTTTATTCGCAGGTTCCAAAAAATCATTAATAATTCCTTCAGCTATTTTGAATATCTGGTAGCCATCATCAAGATAATCCGCGATTTTTCTTTGTCTTCCCCAATGTTTACAATCATTGCCAAAGGCTAAATAAGCATGGATAACATTTCCGCGGAAGTTGTCGCGCCGCAGCCTCCTGCCAACCTGCTCTGATAAGCGTAATAAATAGCCTTTAACCTCGGTCATATCATTGGTGAATTTTGGAAGAGTATAGGAATGGCCCATGGACTTTGCTTCAGTCTCATGATAATAGGGGAGAACCGAGCTTGATCCCTGGCCCTGACCCATCTGCCACAACTGCTCGCCATAGGCCATTCCAAATCGTTTAACTAATTTTTCCCTGGGGTATTTATTTAACTGGCCGATAGTTTTGACGCCTAATTCAGCCAGATATTGTTCCATTTTTCTGCCCACGCCGCAGAGTTTTTCTACTGGAACATGTTCGATCTTTTTTGGGATATCTTCACGTTGTAAAATGACCAGGCCATCAGGTTTTTTTAATTCACCAGCCAGTTTAGCCATTAATTTGTTGGGGCCAATGCCAATACTGCAGGTTAAGCCAAATCTTTGCCTTATTCTTTGTTTCATATCCAGGGCCACGGCTTTTGCGCCGCCAAAGCGGTCTTGAGTGTTAGTTATATCCACAAAAGCTTCGTCAATGGAGAAAACTTCGACCAAATCAGTGTATTTGACCAGCATTCTGGTGATTATTTTCGAGGTATAGACGTACTTGGTCATGTCGCCAATGACCACGATCAGCTCGGGGCAGAGTTTCCTGGCTTCCCAGGTCGACATTGCATTCTTGACGCCAAAAGCCTTGGCTTCGTAAGAACAGGCGGCCACCACCGAGCCCTTTTTTATGCCACCACCAACCGCTATCGGCTTTCCCCGTAAGCTGGGGTTAGCCGCCTGCTCAACTGAAGCGAAGAACGAGTTCATGTCCAGATGTAAGATCGTCTTTTCCATATCAGTACTACGGCACTACAGAACTACTCTGCAACTTTATCCAGGGTCCAATTTAACCTAACTGTGTTATAGGCTAGCTCGTAAGTATTTGTTCCATCGCTGACTGAAAAGTGCACGACCTTCTCCAGACCATGCTTATCTTCCCAGGTATACTCGAGGCTCGCTACATTATATTTACGGCCATCCCAGATGAACCATCGGGGCATTATAGTGCTGCCAGAAAAGACAGCGCCAACTTTAATTAAGTTAGAATTTTCTGATAAGACCACGGACTTTTCCCTGTACTGCCACATCTTTAACATAAATTGGTTTCATATTGGAGTTTGCTGGTTCTAAGCGCACGCGATCTTTTTCCCGATACATTCTTTTTAAAGTAGCTGCTTCACGGTTGATCAAAGCTACCACCACTTCGCCATCATCAGCTGTATCGCATCTTTCGATAACAATAAGATCGCCATTTAAAATATGGTCCTCAATCATGCTATTGCCTTTGACCTGCAAGACATAACAGGGCTTGCGGCCGACCAGTTCTGAGGGAACTTCGATCTCAGCCTGTTGTTCCGCGACCTCAATTGGCGCGCCGGCAGCGATAAAGCCAAAGAAGGGCAGGAGGATGCTTTGGCTGGTAGCTCCAGCCAGTAATTTAATGCCTCTGGGTTTGTTCTCCCGCTGGATGTAGCCTTGTTCTTCTAAAGACTCTAAATACTTTTGTCCGGCCCGGGGAGAGGAGAATCCAGCAGCTTTGCAGACTTCTCTGATCGATGGCGGAAAACCTCTGTCATAGATATAGGACTTGATGTACTCGAAGATCTCTTGCTGTTTTTGGTTCAGTATCATTTTTAACCTCCTTGGTGTACAAATGTATACTGATAGTATACTAGTGTATACCAAATCTTGTCAAGGGGTATTTTTAGCGACGAGAAGAGGGCGATAAGGCAAAAAAAGAGCCCCGAATTTCTTCGGGGCTCTGAAAGCTAAGCAGGAGAAGATGCAAATCCTTATTTAGGTCATCCTGAATGAGGATGATCGACCTAGGAGAATAATGTTTCCCGATTTTTGATCGGGATCCCGACTTTCCATTATATATATAATGTCGTCGGGACAATTTAATGAACTTTTACTCCTTGAAAGGAGGTGATCCAGCC
>JAHIZU010000148.1 GCA_018814265.1 Candidatus Margulisiibacteriota bacterium
CATAAAAAACATCCCGCCAGCAGGTGTAGCCCAGAGAGGCCAAAAGTTCAGCCTGGTTCTCCCGGAGCAGGCGGGGATCAAAAGTTTTGGTCTTTTCATCCATGGTCAACCCAAGATGCCGACGGAAGCGGTGATCAGCCATGCGTCCGGCTAGTTTTCTGCCTTTGCTGCCTTGCCAGGTGTCATTAGTGCGAAAGTCATCTGGATGCAAGTGGCTGCCTTCCTTGCTGTTCAGATTAAAAGCCCAGGGATAGGATGTGCGTATCAGCTGAGAGAATGAATTGGCGAAAGTTAAGTTTAAGCCTCCGCCAAGTTTATATTTTGCGCAAAAAGCTGTCCAATCCTCTTTACCAACTTCGCTAACCAAAAATTCTCCCTGGTTTTGTCTAAAAAATCGTGAGTCAATGATCTGGGGAGAGCGCTGCATCTGAAAGCCTAATTTTTGTTCCAGAAGATAGCGGAAGCAGATGATCATATTGAGCTGACCTTGTCTGCCGGACCAGAACCTATCTGGAAAAGTTTTTCTTGAGCCGTCCAGGACCTCTTCATAGACTTCCTGAACGACCGGTGACATTTTTTCGACATAGAGCTTTATGAGTTCTGCCTTTGACATGCCCTCTATCATGGAGAGTTTATCGCCGATGAGTAATTCTAGGTCAGGTAAATATTTACCGCGGGCAACACGCTCGGTTTCAGCCAGTCTAAGGCTGGAGGCCCTGAATAAGGGATCGTTGAGAAGTCTTTTTAAACGCTGAGCTGTATAAGCGTCAAGGTGTGGCCTAGCCGCGGCCATTGATTTCCAGCGGCTGGTAAAAGGACTGCTGCTTGATGGAGTGATTCTTGTCATTGTTCTTAAATTATATCTATATAATGGACAATAAATTTCAGTAATTATGCAAGTTATTTGCTTTTAATATCGATAATATTAATGAAATGACCCCCGCCGCAAAGGCTGGAGGGGAGAGGAGCATTTTATGGCAAATTCAAATGTTGCCAGAACAAATAATACATTAGGTCAAAGACTTATAAACTGGGGCAGAAACCTGCTGCCTGGTACCAGTCATCGCATTTCTCGCGCATATCCCAAATTAACTGTGCAGAATTTACACCGCCCGTTACAAATGAGTGAACTTTATCGACTCAACGATGGGCTGGCCAATGAATCAAGTGTTAGTAGTCAGTTTTTCTTGCGAGAAGGCGCTTTGCTTCGACTGAGCGCTGATCGAGAGATAGTTGTGGTTGGTGATCTGCATGGCAACGCCAATCGCCTTGACCTGATCTTAAGAGAATATGGCCCAAGGTTAGCAGCCGGCGAAGTAACTTTGCTCTTTTTAGGCGACATAATCCATCCGGAAGAATCAGCCAACATGACTGAAATGAGGTCTTCACTTGAGACATTGAACACGGTTATTAGATTAAAAAACGAGTTTCCTGAACAAGTTCATGTTTTGCTTGGCAATCATGATGTTGTTGACCGGGATAACTTCCAGATGAATGAAACGAAGCGGGGAGTAATGCAGTCTATTTTTTTTCAGATGCATCTCTCTGAGTTTTTTGGAGAACTTGGTTACTCAAGCGAGGATGTTCAACGCATGGTCGCTGGTTATCAGTCATTTTTTGATGGATGTCCACTGGCGGCGACTGTTGAAGGCAGGCGGGGAGCGGCTTATTTGGCACATGCCGCTGTAGTCAAGGGAGGCGTGACCCAACAGCAATTAGTTAACGCCCGCAGTGATGAAGGTTTGATGAGACAATTGCTAAGGAATCGTTATGGGTCGGATAAAGTAATATCAGAATTGCGCTTATTCGGCAGAGATAGTAGCTTAAGAAAAACCTTTTCGGCAGCTGATATTGATGCAACAATACGCGGGTTAGGATTAATGGCTAGTCCAGCTAACACTTTTATTATCTGTGGTCATACCCCCGAGAAAGAACGCGGCTGGTTATATCAGCCGGTTCCCGGTAAAAATCTGCATATCCTGCACAGCAATATTCCTAATCATTTTGGTGTAGTGGTGATCAAGGATGGAATGCCTGGCGGCGTGCCGCTACAACTGAACGAAATAACTGCCGCCGCTGTCTAATCTTCCTCTTCAATATGCGCCCAGAACGGGGCTTTTTCCAATAATGAACGTGAGAATCTAATTATTTTTCCCCCTTCAGTTCTTTCAATCACATCAAAAGGTATATCTTCCACGCTTAGGGAAACAACACTCTTGAAAGAAGTGTCCTGAAATCGATCTCCTAACTCAGCCAGCAGCGCCGCATAAAGATTGGGCGATAAGTCATCTATTTCACTGGATGCGCCGATCCCTTCCCGTCGCAGAAATATTCTGCGATGAATGCCTCTTTGCTGGCTGCGCAGGAGTTTTTTCGCTTCCTCATATATCTGCTTTTCATCGCTTGACGCTTCAATCAGCCGTAGTCCGACACTGAGAAAACCTCGGCCGCCGATAAAATCTTCTTTGGCCAAACCAGCCTCAGCAATGGTGGTTGAATTTAGTATAACGACGTTCTCAATATTCATTACAGCGGTTTGCAAGCGCATGTTGCTGTGGAATCGGTCAAGAGCGGGTGGGGTAGCGATAGCTATCCGCCTGTACCGGCTGCTGGGGCCGCCAAGCAGGCCGCTGTAACAGCCTCCGATTTTAACAAGATTTGTCATAGATATCGTTCCTTGCCGGACATGCTTATTCTATATTCTTATCATATTTTTATTGCGGAAATTTCACTTTTTTCCGTTGAAAACTTGGGGTTTTAATGATATGCTAAAAGTCCAAAGGGAATGACAGACAAGAAAAAACAAATTGATTATTTTGAAGGCCTGCTGGCTAAGCATGGTGAAAGTTTTCTGGCGCTTGATTGGAATAGCCCGGAGAGCCAGAAATTAAGATATAAGATTTTTAAAGACTTGTTTGTTTGGGGCAAAAAAAGCACTGGCATCTCGATTCTGGATGTGGGCTGTGGCTTCGGAGATCTGTATGGCTATTTTAAAGCTGAAAAATTGCTGGGGCGGCATAAGATCCGTTATACTGGCTATGATGTTTCAGCTAAATTGCTGGAAGTAGCTAAGAAAAAATATCCGGATGGCCGGTTTGAATTGAAGGATATTTTAGAAGAGAGGCATCTGCCAAAATTTGATTATGTGTTTTGCTCGGGAGTTTTTAACATCCGGACGGGCGCGACAGCAAATCATCTTGAGTTTGTGAAAGAAATGCTGCTCAGGTTGTATGATCTGGCAAACTATGGGATTGGGGTGAATTTTTTGAGCGAGGGGGCCATCCCGATCAGCGTTCCAGAGGACCTGAATTCAGGACGTTATTTTTATTTTAAACCGGAGGAGATCATGAGTTTTTGCCGTTTTATCAGCAACCGGTTCATTATCCGGCATGATTATCATCCTGGAGATTTTACGGTTTATTTATTTAAATGAATCCATTTAAGCGTTTAATACCGCCAATCGTAACTTTGCTGATCATTGTGACAGTAGGCATAGCTGGCTACACCTTGATCGAGGGCTGGTCACTGCTGGAAGCGGCCTACATGCTGGTTATCACTTTGTTCACGGTCGGTTTTAATGAAGCGCGTGAACTTTCTGCTTTTGGCAAGATCCTGACTATGATGCTGATCATTTCCGGCGTTGGCACAGCGATCTATACAGTTGGCCAGCTGGGAGAAATGGTGATTGAAGGCCAGCTGTTTGGCTACAGAAGGAGGAAAAGGATGGAAAAAAAGATCAAGGATATGAAAGATCATTATATTATTTGTGGTTTTGGCCGGGTGGGGCACCAGATAGCGGCTGAGTTTGCAGCAGCCAAGATCCCGTATGTTGTTATTGATATCAAACCAGAAACAGCAGAGGAGCTGGAGCCCAAAGGCACCCCTTATATTATTGGCGACACGAGCACTGATGGAAAATTAGAAGAAGCTGGCGTGAAAAAAGCCAAAGGGCTGGTGGCCTGCGCTGATTCTGATATGGAGAATGTTTTTGTAACTCTTTCCGGCAGGGCGGCGAGCCAAGATCTTTATATTGTGGCGCGCGCCAGCGGCAAGGATGCTGAGCAAAAATTAAAGCTGGCCGGGGCGAACCGGGTTATTTCTCCCTATTTTATTTCTGGGCGAAGAATGGCGGCGCTGGCTATTCGGCCGGTAGCGGCAGACTTTCTTGATACGGTTATGCATGGGGAACATCTTGAATTCAGTTTGCGGGAGATATCCATACCTGATAAATCTCCCTTAATGAATAAATCGCTGGAAGACGCCCATATCAGACAAAAGTCAGGCGCAACGGTTCTGGCGATTCGAAAATCTGACGGAGCATTTAACCTGCAGCCGCTGGCGGCCTCGAAAATCGAAAATAATGATGTATTAGTGGTTATCGGCACGCTTGAACAACTTGATTTGTTGGAGAAGATGGTTAAATAATATGCCGGTCAGGGAAAAAGAATTTAAGGATAAAATTATTGAGCAGATCGCTCAGGAAATGTGCCTGGCAGCCAGGACCGCTCCCAAGGCGCGGGGTTTGGACCTGCTGGAGATCGCGATTATCAAGGGAAGCGAGATAAAAAAGCTTTCTGATAAAATGATCAAGCTCGGAGAAAAGGAAAATAACCGGACCTTCCTGCGTGACGGCGATAATATTCTGAAAGCTGCGGCGATTGTGGTGATCGGCACCAAAACACAATACCTGGGCTTAAGGCTTTGCGGGTTTTGCGGCTTTCCCGGCTGCGCGGAAGCTGAAAAAGCCAAGGTAGTCTGTGCTATTAATAGCGGCGACCTTGGCATTGCTATTGGTTCAGCTGTCTCTGTGGCTATGGACCACCGGATCGATAACCGGATCATGTACTCTGTTGGCAAAGCAGCCATGGAATTGGGTTTTTTGGGTAATGGAGTGGCAGCGGTCTATGGCATTCCTTTGTCAGCAACGGGGAAGAATCCGTTTTTTGATAGGAAATAAACCTCACCCCTGCCTGCCGGCAGGCAGGCCCGCTAACGCTTAAGACGCCTCCCCCTCTCCATCGAAGATGGAGAGGGGGAAACCCTGAGCGGAGCGAAGGGAGGGGGTGAGGATTAAGGAGGTTTCAATGTTTGACGGCATAAGAACAATATTTGAAAAAGACCCGGCAGCAGCTAATATTTTTGAAGTCATGCTTTATCAGGGCCTGTGGGCCATGTTTTTTTATCGCCTCGCTCACTTTTTATATAAATTGAGGATCCCTGTCCTCCCCAGGCTGATCTCGCAGATCTCGCGGCTTTTGACTTTAATTGAGATCCATCCTGGTGCAACCATTGGTAAGCGATTTTTTATTGACCATGGCAATGGGGTAGTTATTGGCGAGACATCAGTGATCGGCGATGACGTTGTTATTTTTCAGGGGGTTACTTTGGGCGGCACTGGCAAGGAAAAAGGCAAAAGGCATCCCAGCGTGGGTGATGATGTGGTGATCGGGGCGGGAGCGATCATCCTGGGCAATATAACCATTGGCAACAATTCTCGGGTGGGTGCGGGCAGTGTGGTGACTAAATCGGTTCCTCCTGATACCACTGTGGTGGGCAATCCGTCCTGGACGATCAAGCGCGAAGGCCGTCGTTTGGCTCCGCTGGAACACGGCGCACTGCCTGATCCGGTGCATAAAGCGATCGACGAACTGAACACCAGGCTCAAGGTGCTGGAAGAAAAGATCAATAAATGATCTAGCCCCGCTTACCAGCCTTTGGTGAACCTGACATTTTCTGCCGCGTTATCATTAGCCATGCTGCGGATGCAAACGCCAATCATAAAATCTGCTGCGGAAAAATCAGCGTCACTTAGTGAGCCCAATAGATAAGTTCCTTCAAGGGACGGAGCGGTTGAAGTATCCTTGCTGATAATCTCCACTTCGCGGGCGCCGCCACCCACGGCGTTGTACTCCCAGGTGTACCGGCCGCCATTGATTTCCACGCCGGTTTCGTCCTTAGGCCTGGTCCAGCGCAAGGACACCTCAGAAGTTGAGGCAGAACTCAGCGGACCCGCGGTTGGGAAAGCCGTGGCGTCTATCCAGCTGCCGCTGCCGATCTTATAGGCGGTGACGCGCGGAATATCAGTAAAAATAAAATTGAGCATTTTGATCGCCTCATCGTTGGTCCCATCTGTGTAGTTTACCTGGAACTTCAAGGCGTCCCCGGCGTTAACATCTGTTAGCGGCTTTAAACCGTTGACCTGGACTTCAAAGACATCGAGCCCTTGTGCGGGTACGGCATAGCTGGTCGCGCTCCACAGTCCGCCGCTGATTACAGTAGCTTTTGACAGCCAGCTGGGGCCTTCAATAACCTTTACGCTGGAAATGGTCTTGGTTGACAGCGCGCCTCTGCCTATGTTGGAAGTTACGCCGATGGCAATGGTCATGTCGCTGTAAGCGTCGGTGCCAGTATTAAATGTGTTGCGCCGGTCATAATCAATTTTTAGGTTAACAAAAGCATAGGGGAAAAAGTCGGCTATGGCGCCGAGGATAAAGGCTTCGCGGGTGTAGAGGCCGTCCAGCTCATCAACGACCAGGTCGCCATTGTTGTCCGCGTCAAAGAAATTGGGCAGACCGTCCTTGTCGCCGTCAATCTGATCAGGGTCGTAGCTGCCGCTGTATTGCTGCGCAGAGCCTTTGCCAAAATTGCCTGCTCCTTTGGGAACCAGGGCTTCTCCGGCTTTGGCCTCAACGCTGGCAGTCAGATCATAATAGCCGGACGGAGCTGAAGCTGGAGCAGCAGTATTTTTAGAAGTGTCCAGGACAATCTGGTCCAGGTCAAGGGTGCTGGTTGTTCCTGGATCTAACGCCATGACGACTTTTCCATCAGTCGAACCCAGGGCAACAGGCGCAGCTAATTGATAATTGGAGTCAATGACCTCGAGAAAGAAGCTTTCATCGTTAGGTAAATTAGGTATGCTAAAATTGCCGGAAGCGTCTGTTTCGCTGGCAGGGAAATAGACCTGGCCAGTATCGCTGGAAACAGCGACCACATAATAATCCGGCAGCGCTGCCAGAACTGTAGCCTGGGCTCTGACTCCGGCTGAATGAATGGCAGTGCTGGCGATGTTGCCTGTGTTTAAAGTGCCGCTAATCGTTACGCTGCCGCTCGGGGTTGGGGTGGGCGTTGGGGCAGGGGTAGTGGTTTGTCCGCAGCCGACAATTAACCAGGCCAATCCCAAAAGACAGAGAATCGATATCCCATAGTTCAATCGTATATTTTTTTTCATTTTTTTCTCCTTTTTTCATGAATTATCCGCCTATATTTTGTTTCAGTCAAGGGGGAAATGTGGTAAAATTGGCTGGTCATGGCTTTAAGGATTTATAATACTTTAACCCAACAAAAAGAAGATTTCCAGCCGCTAAATCCGCCTCAGGTCAAAATGTATGTTTGCGGTATTACTCCCTATGATGAGACCCACCTGGGACATGCTCGCGCTTATGTGACTTTTGATATTGTTCTCCGTTATCTTAAAGAGTCGGGCTATGAAGTTACTTATGTCCAGAACATAACTGACATTGATGACAAGATTATTGCTAAGGCAAGGGATGAGGGGCGAGGGACGGGGGACGTGGTTGATAGATATACGCAATCTTATTTTGAGGTGATGGATAAGTTAAATGTTGGCAGGGCAGCGAAATATCCTAAAGCTACCGAGACGATCCCGGATATGATCGAAGTCATTAAAGGCTTGATCAAATTGGGCTTTGCTTATGAAATTGAGGGTGATGTTTACTTTCAGGTTTCCAAGTTTGCTGAATACGGCAAGCTTTCCAAGCGAAAGAAGAAGGATTTGCTGGCAGGGGCGCGCGTTGGGATTGATGAGCGTAAAAAAGA
>JAHIZU010000014.1 GCA_018814265.1 Candidatus Margulisiibacteriota bacterium
GCTTCTTGCGGTCGAGCTGTCGACAGATACTAATTTTAGCAGCAGAGCTACGCGGCGTTTTAGCCAGCTTATTTCTCAAATAATCAATGAATCAATTGAGCTCAGTTTGCCTAACGATCTTTTGGACGGCGCTTATTTTCTACGGGCCAGCCTTTTTGACGGCATTAGATACAGCCAGCCCAGTCAAGCAACCAGTTTTTCTATTGATACCCTGCCGCCGGCCATATTTTCGCTTGAAGCTGTAAGAACTACCATGCAAATTGTCTTTAAAGGCTCAGTCAACGAATCGCCTGCCTGGTTATGGGTAAACAACGCGCCTGTTACTCTTGAAACCAACGGCAGCTTCACAAATCAACACCAGCTTACGCCTGGCAACAATCTTTTCACATTTATTCTAAGTGATGAGGCCGGCAACACAGCTTATTTGACCGAAGAAGTCTTCTACAATCCCGCATCTGTTGAGATCTCTGTTTTGTCACCGGGAGCCAGCAATTGGTTTAAGCCCGACTCAACGATTATGGTTGACGCGCAAGTTATTGACCTTCAGGGCAGTATTGAGGACGGCAGCGAAGCAGAAATCGCAATCAATGGCAAGAAACTCGACAGCCCCTTAATCTATGACCAGGAAGAAGGCTCGTTATTTGGTTTTATTGCCCTGCCAGCTGAACTGGCGGACGGGGCACATCCAGCCTCAATTATCCTGGCTGACACAGCGGGCAACCAAAGTCAGGCAAACTTTATTATCAACATTGACAGCTCGCCGCCGCAAGTCACCCAGCCAGCCAAAACCGCCTGTCACACAAATTCTCATACGGTTATTACCCTTCCGCTGTCAGACCAGGGGGCCGGCCTTGATCTGTCTGGCACGATTATAAAACTCATTGGTGTTTCTTTTGAAGGCACGGTTAGCGCCGAAGCTGATGGACTGGTTATCACCAATAACCAACAACTGCTCGAAGGAACCTATGAAGTCGAAGTCCTGCCTCGTGACCTGGTCGGTAATACTGCTGAAGCAGTTGTCTTCTCAGTGATCGTTGACACTACACCACCCCTGTTAACCATTGACAGCCAAATTGAAGCGCGGATTAGCCAGGATAAGCTCCAAATCGAAGGCAATGTTAATGATAAATATCCTGCTTTGATCAAGGTAAGCAACCGCCTGACTGAAACCAAGAGTTTTGCCTTGAACGGAAACCACTTCTCAGTTGTAGTAAAACTGGCTTCCGGCAATAATGATATTATTATCGAGGCCGCTGACCAGGCCGGCAACACGGCCAGCGAAACTGTCCGCACTTTTTTCAGCGGCCAGACATCATCAAAGCTGATCACCAGTTTTGTCCATGGCCCCAACCCATTTTCGCCGGTCCAGGACCTGCCCGGCGCTTTTTCCACCCAAGGCAAAGGCATGGTTTTTTCTTATGCCTTAGCCCAGCCCTCTGATATAAAGATCCGAATATATGACATTACCGGAACCCTGATCTGGGTCAAGGAGCTTAATAACGCCAGCTCTGGGGTAACCGCCTGGAGCGGGATTGATCAGTTTGGCCAGATAACGGCCAACGGCATTTATCCTTATTTCTTTTCTGTTTCAGCTAATGGGATAAATGAAAGCAGGAAGGGAAAGATCGTCGTCGTAAAATAATAGGTTTAGAATGCGCCGCTGCCAGTCAGCACTACGGGAATAGTTCTCAATAAAATTTTTAGGTCCAGCCACAGCGACCAATTTTCAATATAATAGATATCCAATCTGACCATATCGTCAAAAGGCAAAAGTGACCGGCCGGAAACCTGCCAGGCCCCTGTGATCCCCGGTCTAACCCTTAAGCGTTTTTTATGCCAGGCAGTATATTTCCCTACTTCCCGCGGCAAGGGAGGCCGAGGCCCGACCAAACTCATATCGCCCAACAATACATTGATAAGCTGGGGAAACTCATCAATGCTCCAGCGCCTCATAAATTTTCCCAACGGGGTTATGCGCGGATCATCCTTTATTTTGAAAAGGTTCCCTGCCACTTCAGACAGCGGCTCAAGCTGGGGAAATTCATTTTCCGCGTCCCTGATCATTGACCTGAACTTATACATGCGAAAAGTTTTCCCATCCAAGCCAAC
>JAHIZU010000149.1 GCA_018814265.1 Candidatus Margulisiibacteriota bacterium
CTAAAAGGCAAAAAGATCCTGATCTTTGGCGACCTGATGCTGGATGAGCATATCTGGAGCCGGGTCAGCCGCATTTCCCCGGAAGCCCCCGTCCCCATCGCTGATGTTGCCAGGATAAGCCATGTGCCTGGCGGCTGCGGCAACGTTGCTGCTAATGTTTCGGCTTTAGGAGGCATTCCCTTCCTGGTTGGCATGATCGGCAAGGACAGCTCAGGCGACAAACTTCGCAAAGCACTGTCCCAGGCCAAGATCTCTAGCAAACATCTTATTGTTGATAACAAGCGGCCGACCATTCTAAAATCCAGGATCATTGCCGGCTCCCAACAAGTTGTGCGCGTTGACCGGGAAGACCGCACGGTCCTCTCCCCCAAACTGGTCAAGACAGTCAGCCAGCGCCTAAAAATAATTATCCCAAAAATAGACGCAATTATAATCTCCGACTATGGCAAAGGCATGGTTATGGAAAAAACTGCCCAAGCAGCTATCAGCCTGGCACGAAAATATAAAAAACCCGTGGCCGTTGACCCTAAAGGTCACGACTATACCAAATATCGCGGCGCCACGGTCATCACGCCCAACCTGCAAGAAGCCGCGATCGCTTCCAGGCAGATCATTATCAGCGAAAAAAGCCTGATCAAGGCCGGCAAAATCCTGCGAAAATTATCCAGGACCGAGTATGTTCTGATCACTCGCGGCCGCGATGGCATGTCCTTGTTTAGCCAAGAAGCGGTTACTTATATTCCGGCAATTCCCCGCGAGGTCTTTGATATTACTGGCGCTGGCGATACAGTTATTGCCACCCTCAGTTTAGCAGTTGCTGCCGGCGCGCGGATGAAAACAGCCGCTCTCCTGGCCAACTCAGCCGCCGCAGTGGTCGTCGGCAAGATCAGCACTGCCCCCTGCTTCCGCGAAGAGCTGGAAGAAGCCATTGAAGGGCACGAACCGATCGCCAGAAAGATTAAACTGCGTCAAGAGCTCAAAGCGATCGCGCAGAATTTAAAGAACGAGGATGCCAAAGTTGTTTTTACCAACGGCTGTTTTGACATTCTCCATCTAGGCCATGTCAGATACCTGCGTCAGGCAAAAAATCTCGGCGATGTGCTTATTGTGGGATTAAACAGCGATGACTCTGTCAGCGCGTTAAAAGGCACGGGCCGCCCTTACGTCTCAGAGCTGGAGCGGGCAGAGATCCTGGCTTCTCTTGAATTTGTGGATTATGTTACGATTTTTTCTGAAACACGACCGGATAATCTGATCAAGATAATCAAACCAGACATTCATGTTAAAGGCGGGGACTATAAGATCAGCCAATTGCCGGAAAAAGAACTGGTTGAAAGACTGGGCGGCAAAGTCGTGGTTATTCCGTCGATCAAAGGACGATCAACAACTAATATCGTAGAAAGGATATTATCTAGAAAATGAAAAACAAACTATTCATGGAACCTGAGACTAAACCCTTCGGCAAGCTCAGGGCAGCACCGAGCGAAGTCGAGGTGCGTCTCGGTTCCATAAGAACAATAAACTCAAGGAACCGCGAAGTTCATTCGCAGGTTCCTTGGAAAATACTATTGTTGTTAATCATCTCATTGTTAACTGTCAATATTGCTCACGGCTGGCGCATCACCACCGAGTTAGAGCAGGAGCTCGAACAAAAAAAGGCCGCGGTAGATGGAAAACCCAATGACCCGGCAGCCCGCTTTGATCTGGCAGTCACTCAAGCCTACACCAACCATCTCATTGACGGCATGTCCAGCATAAGGAAGATCCATAAACTTGACCCTGATTTCAAGAAAAAAGCCTTGGGCGACTACATCAAAAAAGTTACTGCTAAGCCAAATGATTGGCGGCTTCGTTTCCGTCTGGCCTTTGCTTATTATTTCAATGACCAGAAACAGAACGCCATCCATGAGTTCGAAAATGTCTTAATGATCGACCCTTACAATGTCTGGGCTTATGGGTATCTCGCCCTGCTCTATGGTGAGATTGATAAAGTTGATAAAGCCATGGAGATCACCAAGCAGGGGCTGGCAATCGACAGCAACGTGGCTGCCCTGCATTTGTTGTTATCCGAAGGGTATTACAAAAAGGGAGATAGCTGGAAAGGCTTTTTGGAAAGGATGGAAGCCGTGCGCCTGAAAGCCCTGGGATATTAGAATGAAGCTTACTTATCGGATTATTTTGATTATTGCAGTTGCTTTTTTGTTCGGCATCTTTTTTTGGGCCCTCTTCTCCCCTAAACAGGAGATTTCCGACCGGATCTATAAGACCCTCAAAGAACAGGAAAAGCGGGCTGACCTGGCCTTCAAAGATGTCACCTTTGAAGAAGTCGTTGCCGGTGAAAAGTATTGGCAGCTCAAAGCTAACAGCGCCACGGTCAACAAGTCAACTGAGATCGCCACACTAAAAGATGCTAAAGGCACTTTTTACAAACAAGGTAAAGCTGTGCTGCGCTTCCTCTCCCCGGCCGCTCTTTGGGATATGAAGGAAAAGGAGATCCTGCTCGATAACCCTATTGGCTATGACGTTAAGCTGGACAACAAGATCTCGTCCCTCATAAAAAACCTTAAAAAATCACCCTTTTCCGTTTTTAACCTGCCCAAAACATACAAGAAAAGTCTTGGTTACTGGTTCCAGGCTAACAATCTAAGCTGGAAACTCTCCAACCAAAAGCTGCTCTGCACCGGCGGCATCGTCTTAAACAAAGGCGAGATCTCTGGTTACGCCGAAAGACTAGAAGGCGACGTTGCGCTGGAACGCATTATGCTTCAGGGTGCGCCAAAAATCATTATTTCACCCGCTGGCTCCGCGCCGATCACTTTAGAAGCGGAGGAATTTGAAGTTATCAGTAGCCAGGACATTATCCTGGCGCGGGGAAACCCTAAAATCTTCTGGGAGGACGCGCAAATTTCCGCTAAAGACTTGACCTATGACCAGGGGAAAAATGTCCTGCAGCTGAAACAAGCGGTAAAGATCGACTTCCAGGACATCAAAGCCTGGGGCAACACGGCAACCTATCTGACCGAAACAGGCAAGATCATCCTGGAAGGCAGGGCCAAAGCTTATCAGGGCGACAACAAATTAACTGGAGAAAAAGTCAGTGTTTCACTTAAGGAAAAGAAAATTTCCGTGCTGGGAAAAGGCAAAGTCGTCATTACCGAAGAGGAGCTGAAATAAAGATGACCACTCAGGTAAAAGCCAGGCCAAAACCACAACTTAAGAGAAACAATAAGGATA
>JAHIZU010000150.1 GCA_018814265.1 Candidatus Margulisiibacteriota bacterium
AATGGCGACCTAAAGGTCGCCGCTACATCTGTTTTTTCAGATGTAGCGGAGGTCTTTAGACCTCCATTCAATATCTCAAACATATCGCCTTCTACAAATTCACAGCGATCGGAAACCTGGTGGCACTCTGCGTTATTTTGCGCGATCTTGATGGCGGCTAGAGATGAATCAATACCAATTACTCTAATGTTTGGTAGATATTTTGCCAGGCTGATGGCGATGCAGCCGCTGCATGTTCCTATATCAGCTATTAGAGGGTAGGGGTTAGGGATTAGGGTTGATTTTATTGTCTCGATAATTATTTCGACTAATTGTTCAGTTTCCGGGCGGGGGATCAAGACCGATCGGTCAACGTAGAAATCAAGCGACATGAATTGTTTGTTGTTGGTTATATAAGCGATTGGTTCGCGTTTGCCGCGCCGCTCAATTAAGCTCTTATATTTTGTGAGTTCGTCTTGGGTGAGGATCCTGGCGTGGTTAGTGTAAAGCTCGATCCTTTTTAAACCCAGGCAGTGGGCGAGCAGGATTTCCGCTTCCAGGTGCGGCCATGCAATGTTTAATTTATTAAAATGATCAGTGGTCCAGTCAAGCAGCCTGGTGATGGTCCAAGTTTCCATTAGGTGATCTTTTCAAGCTTGGCAGTTCGGTCTGCGGCGACCAACGCCTCAATGATTTCTTCCAGATCACCGTCTAAGACAGCTTCTAAACGGTATATAGTAAAGCCGATGCGGTGGTCCGTGATCCGGCCCTGGGGAAAATTATAGGTCCTGATCTTTTCGGAGCGATCCCCTGTGCCAACCAATATTTTTCGGCTCTGGGCACGCTCTTTTTGGGCTTTTTCTTCTGCCTGCTCCAAGATCTTAGTGCGCAGGAATTTCATGGCTTTTGTTTTGTTTTGCAGCTGTGAGCGTTCGTCCTGACAGGCGACCACGACCCCGGTAGGGAGGTGGGTAATTCTTACTGCGGAATCTGTTTTATTGACATGTTGTCCGCCAGCGCCGGAGGCGCGATAAGTATCGATCCTTAAGTCTTTTGGTTCGACCTTAATATCAACATCTTCAGCTTCCGGGAGCACTGCTACGGTAGCGGCTGAAGTGTGGACCCTGCCGCCAGATTCTGTTGCCGGGACACGCTGGACCCGGTGGGTGCCGCTTTCGAATTTCAGGCGGCTGTAAGCGCCTTTGCCAATAATATTAAAAACAACTTCCTTGTACCCGCCCAGACCAGTGGGATTTGAGCTCAGTGTTTCTGTTTTCCAGCCGTGTCTTTCAGCATAACGGAGGTACATGCGCAGCAGTTCTCCTGCGAACAGGGCAGCTTCTTCGCCGCCTGTGCCGGCCCGGATCTCAATGATGATGTTTTTTTCGTCAAAGGGGTCTTTGGGCAAAAGCAGGACCTCAATGTCTTTGGCCAGCGCTTGTTTCCTGCTTGCTAGTTTTTCCAGCTCTGTTTTAGCCAGTTCCTTCATTTCTTCGTCCTGGCTAAGCGTTTTGGTGTCTGCGATCTCCTTGATAACGGTCTTATATTCCTGGGATTTTTCAAAAAGTTCTCTAAGGTCTCCTAGTTCTTTGGAGTAGGTCTGGAATTTTTCACGGTGGGAGATGATCTCAGGCGTGCTCAGAAGTTTTTCCAGCTCATGATAGCGTTTTTCTACGTTTTGTAGTTTAGCTAAAAGCATAAAAGAACCTTCTTAGTCGGGCTACTTTTTTGTTTTCTTTTTCTTTTTAGCGGGTTTCTTTTTGGGGGGTTTAACGTCGGCGTATTTTTTCTTGAATTTCTGGACCCGGCCTTCAATATCCATTAGCTTCTGTTTGCCGGTAAATAAGGGATGGCAGGCTGAGCAAATATCCACTCGCACGGTTTCCTTAGTCGAACCGATCTGGTGAACGGCGCCGCAGGCGCAAGTAGCCGTGGCCTCAAAATATTGTGGGTGGGTCTTTTCCTTCATAACAGAATTATTTTAGCACAGGTTTGGGGATTTGTCCACGCCAGGCCAGGCTGATTATCTCAATGTAAGCTTTGAGTTTTGCTGAATTAAAGATCATGAAGGGGAGGCTGAGGCTCAGGCACAGGCACAGGAGGAAGCGATAAGCATGAAATGCCAGCTCGCCGTAGTGTTTGCGGCAAAAATAGAGGCCGCCTTTAAAACCTTCTACAAAAAGCCTTTGGTTGAAGGCTCCGTGGCTGCTGTAGCCCCCGTAATGAATGATCTCTGCCTCGGGAACAAAGTAGATCTTGTAACCTGCTTGGCGGATGGTCAGGCACCAGTCAAGATCATCGTTGTAGAAGAAGAGGTTTTCGTCCATGAGACCAACTTTGTCAATAACTTCACTTCTTACCACCAAGGCGGCGCCGATCACAAAATCAACGGTTAAGGGCTCTTTCGAGTGCCAGAATTTTTTGCCCAATATCCCGCCCTGGCGCTGCGGGG
>JAHIZU010000151.1 GCA_018814265.1 Candidatus Margulisiibacteriota bacterium
CCCGGGCCGCGCAGAAACTGGCCACGCCCAGCGGAGTAACCGAGGCTTCAGTTCCGCCGGCAATCATGGCTTTAGCTGCCCCGCGCTTAATAATTTCACAAGCGTCACCGATCGCATTGGTGCCGGTGGCACAGGCCGTGACCACGCAGGAATTTGGCCCTTTGGCCCCGAGAATAATCGAAGTGTAACCCGCGGCCATATCAGCGATCATGTAGGGAACAGTAAACGGACTGAGTTTGTCCGGTCCCTTGGTCATCAGGTTTTTGGCCTGCTCTTCCAGAAAGCCTATTCCGCCGATGCCTGAGCCGATCAGCACCCCGATCTCAGCCGCGTTTTCAGGCGTGATCTTCAAGCCGGCATCCTTGACCGCATTTTGCGAAGCGGCGATCGCGAACTGGATAAAACGGGCCAGGCGACGCGCTTCTTTTTTTTCCAGATAATCAACCGGGTTGAAATCTTTGACCTCACCGGCGATCTGCGCGGGAAATGCGGTCGCGTCAAAATTCGTGATCTTGCCAATCCCGCTTTTGCCGCCGCTTAAATTGTTCCAGAATGTTTCTTTGCTATTGCCGGCTGGAGAAATAACCCCCAGGCCGGTTATTACAACCCGAGTCATGCGGTAACCTCCTCTGCCTCTTTGACCAATTCTTTGATGATCTCAGCCGCAGGCTTGATACTACGGTCTTTTATTTTCCAGACGTTGGCCCCGGAAAATACAATGCCGTTATCAATATCGCCATGCTGTGAATTTATTAAAGCCTGGATGATGCAATACTCCAATGAGCAATTTTTTAAACAGAAATCACAGCCAATTGGTTGGGGAGCATCCTTGCGCAGCAATTTTTCCACAAAAGCAGTTTTTAGGGCGCGGCCAGGCAGGCCGACTGGCGAACTGATCTTGACCACATCATCCTGGGTCGCCTCTTGATAGCGTTTCTTATAGGGCAAGGCAGCATTGCATTCGGTCGACAACACGAAACGCGTTGCGATCTGCACTCCGTTGGCTCCAAGTTTAAGCAGGTCCACGATATCCTGGCCGTTGGTTATGCCGCCAGCAGCAACTACCGGCAGACTGGTGGCACGTCTAACCTCTGGCAGGATCTCTTTGATGGAGCGATCAGTGCCCAAATGGCCGCCGGCTTCAGTTCCTTCAACCACGATGGCCGCCGCCCCTAATTTATCAGAGGTCTTGGCTAACCTGGCGGAAGAGACAATTGGGACGATCGGGGTATTGTTCTCCTGCCCGACTTTAAAAATGTCTCGGGAAAAACCAGCCCCGACAAAAACGAGGTCGATTTTTTCCTTGATGGCAGTCTTAACAATACCCCAGAATTCCCGGGCAGCGAACATGATGTTGATCCCAATGATGCCACCCTTGGCTTTAGCCCTGGCCAGCCGGATTTCTGAAGCTAATTCTTCAAAGGTCATGCCCGAAGCGCCGATCACGCCGATGCCGCCCGCCGCGGCCACTGCGCCAGCCAGCTCCCCAGTGGAGATCCTGATCGCCATGCCTCCCTGGATGATCGGGACTTTGGCAGTAAAATTAGCTATCTTTAATTCCGGCAATTTCATAATAACCTACTTCTTGGCATGAGACATAATATAACTGACTGTGTTGCCAATTGTCTTGATCTTTTCGGCGTCCTCGTCCGGGATCTCGGTGCTAAAAGCCTCTTCCAGGGCCATGACCAGCTCCACGGTGTCTAATGAGTCTGCGCCCAGGTCATCCACAAAGGAAGCTTCGCGGGTGATCTCTGATTCGTTAACTCCTAATTGTTCTACAACCACTTTCTTAACTTGATCATATACTTGTTGTTCTTCCATTCCGTCACCTCCTTTGCTTTAAGTATTCATTAACATGCCGCCGTTAACATTGATCACCTGTCCGGTGATATAATCAGCAGCGCTGCTGGCCAGAAACAGGCAAGCGTTGGCCACGTCTTCGGGCTGGCCGAGCTTGGCCAAAGGGATCTGGGTCAACATTTTTTGTTTCACATCGTCAGAAAGTTTATCCGTCATGGCGGTCTGGATAAAACCCGGAGCGATCGCATTGACGGTGATACCGCGGGAAGCGATCTCGCGAGCCAGGGTTTTGGTCAAACCGATCACGCCGGCCTTGGAGGCAGCGTAGTTGGCCTGGCCGGCATTGCCCATCTCACCCACGATCGAGGCGATATTGATAATTTTGCCTGAACGCTGCTTCATCATTATTGGCACAACAGCCTTGCAAAGATTAAAAACACCGGAAAGATTGATGTTCAAGACCAGGTCCCAGTCTTCTTTCTTCATTCTAATAAATAAAGTATCTTTGGTAATGCCGGCATTATTGACTAAAATATCAATATTGCCCAATTCTTCCTTGATTTTTTTGAGGCTGGTTTCGGCTTCAACCAGATCAGCCACATTCAATTTTAGCGGCACGCCATTGATCTCTTTAGCGGTTTGGGTCGCGAGTTCCAGATTAACATCAGAAACCACAACTTTAGCGCCAGCTTTAGCCAGCGTTGCGGCAATGGCCTTGCCAATGCCCTGAGCAGCACCGGTTACTAAAGCGACTTTATCCTTTAACTGCATACATTCCTCCATTAATGTAGGGACAACCTTTATGGTTGTCCGAGTCAACGGACAGGGACAAGCCCTGTCCCTACATTTCCAAAAAAGATTTTACCTCAACGTTCTTATCGGTTTTCTTGATCAGGCCGGACAGTACTTTGCCGGAACCGATTTCTACAAAGCTGGTTATTCCGTCCGCGATCATCTTTTTAACTGAATCTTCCCATAAAACAGGGCTGGTCACCTGCTTGATCAGCAGCTCGCGGATCTCATCGGCCTTGGTCACATAATCCGCTGTCACATTAGCCACGACTGGGATCTTTGCCTCACTTATTTTAACTTTATTTAATTCAATTTTCAAATTGTCGGCTGCCGGCTGCATTAAGGGACAATGAAATGGGGCGGAAACAGCCAGGGGAATGATTTTTTTTGCTCCGGCCGCCTTTAGTTTCACGCCGGCTGCCTCCACGCTGGCTTTCTTCCCGGAAATGACTACCTGGCCCGGAGAATTAAAATTGGCTGGCCAAACATTGCCGACCTCAGCACATATTTCTTTGATCTTATTATTGTCTAAACCTATAACTGCTGACATAGCTCCTTCACCTAGCGGAACTGCTTGCTGCATAAATTTTCCTCTTAAATGAACCAACTTAACTGCATCAGCAAAGGAGAGGGCAGAAGCTGCTACCAAAGCTGAATATTCTCCCAAGCTATGACCAGCCATGGCAGCTGGCATCGGACTGCCCTTTGCTTTTAGCGCTGCAAAAGCTGCCACGGAAACTGTTAAGATCGCCGGCTGGGTGATCTCGGTTTTTTTTAATGCTTCTTCAGGACCTTCAAAGCAGATCTTTTTAAGGTCAAATCCCAAGATCTCATTGGCCTGATCAAGATATTTTTCAGCCAGATCTTTTCCCATGCCCATGGCTTGCGAGCCCTGGCCCGGGAAGACAAATGCCGTCTTCATGTTTATCCTCATTTTTACAAGGAACCTGCGAATAAACTTCGCGGTTCCATAAATCATTATCCTCTGATCTCCTGTAATTTCTTGGTTAACAAGGGAACGTATTCAAATAAGTCCCCAACTATGCCGTAAGTAGCAACCTTAAAGATCGGAGCATCCGGATCTTTATTTATTGCCACTATAGTAGCTGACGACTGCATACCCACTAAATGCTGGATCTTGCCGGAAATTCCGCAAGCGATGTAAAGTTTCGGCGCCACGGTTTTGCCGGTTTGTCCGACCTGATGGTGGGCGGAGATCCAGCCAGCGTCAACTGTCGCCCTGGAGGCGCCAACCGCGCCGCCCAGGATTTTAGCCAGGTCTTCAATTAATTTAAAATTCTTAGCTTCGCCAATGCCCCGGCCGCCGGAAACAATTATCTCAGCTTCGGCCAGATTAACTTTGCTGGTCTCATCCTTGATGACCTCGATTAGTTTAACTACCAGGTCTTCGGGAGTAAAGGCCGGGTTGAATTTGATCAATTCGCCAGTGCGGCCGGCCTGCTTATCTGGTTTGCGGAAAACCTTGGGCCGCACGGTTGACATTTGCGGCCGGTTGTTAGGGCAAATAATCGTTGCCATAATGTTGCCGCCAAAAGCCGGGCGGGTTTGCAATAAGTTTTTATTGTCCGGGTCAATGCCTAAGCTAGTACAGTCAGCGGTCAGGCCGGCGCCCACCCGGATGGCTAGTCGGGCGGCCAGGTCTCGGCCCATGGTAGTGGCCCCGAGCAGAAAAACCTCGGGTTTGTGCTTGGTTAGCAGTTCCGCTACCGCGCGGGTGTAAGGCAGTGATTTGTAATCCTTTAGCTCATTGTGATGCAGCAGATAAACTTTGTCCGCGCCGTAAGCGAACAGTTGGGAAACTTCCTCTTCGATGTCTTCGCCGCCGCAGAGCACGGCTGAAAGATCGGTCTTCAGGTCTTGGGCCAGCTTTCTGCCTTCGCCCAGCAATTCATAACCCACCGATTGGATTTTACCTTCGCGCTGTTCGGCAAAGATCCAGACACCTTTAAATTGGCTCAGGTCCGTGCTGGATTCTTTTTCTGTTTTTATTTCAATGGCACCAAATTTTTTGCAGGCATCAATACAGGCCCCGCACAAAGTGCATTTATCCAGATCAATGACCGCTAATTTGCGCGGGGTGCCCTGCCTGCCGGCAGGCAGGCCTTCACGCGGCTTCATCTCGATCGCGTTGAAGGCGCAGGACTTAACACAAAGAGTGCAGCCCGTGCATTTATCCGCGTAAACAATAATGCTCATTAGATTATTTTCCGCTCCTGGACTTTGGCGATCAGCTTGTCCACGATCTCAGCTGGTTCGCCCTCTAATTTTTCGCCGCCGCCTTTGGGCGGAGGAGTGAAGATCTTAACGACCTGAGTAGGCGAGCCGTTCAAGCCGATATTTTTCGCGTCAGCCTGGATATCGGAAGCTTTCAATGTTTTTATCTCTGCTTTTTTTGCCTTCATCAGGCCTTTGAGCGAGGGCATGCGGGGCTCATTGATTTGTTTAACGACCGTAACCACGGCTGGCAAAGGAGCTTCTACTACCTCATTAACCTCTTCCAGTAAGCGTTCAACCTTTACTTTGTTGCCATCAATTTCGATCTTTACGCCAAAAGTAATCTGAGGAATACCCAGCCATTCAGCGATCCCTGGGCCAACTTGGGCAGTGTCGCCGTCAATGGCCTGTTTGCCGCAGATGATCAAATCATAGTCGCCCAGGGTTTTAATAGTTTGGGCCAGGGTGTAGGAAGTGGCCCAGGTGTCTGAGCCGGCAAAAGCGCGGTCAGAGACCAGTATAACTTCGTCAGCGCCCATGGCCAGAGTGGTTTTTAGGGCTTCAGCAGCTTGGGGTGGGCCCATTGTTAAGACTGTTAC
>JAHIZU010000152.1 GCA_018814265.1 Candidatus Margulisiibacteriota bacterium
CTGAACAGACTGAGACCCAGACAGCGACTTCTGAGGCGCAATAGAATAAGTCTGCCCGTTTGTTTTTATCACGATCGCTCCCTGGTTATCTGTACGATAGATCTTTATGCCTGCTGCAGCTAATTTCTTTAATGTCGTTGGGTGAGGATGCCTGAACTTATTATGCCTGCCGCAGGATATAACCGCTATTTGGGGATTAACCGCGGACAAAAAGCCGCTGGAAGTTGAAGTGGAACTCCCGTGATGACCAACCTTCAAGATCGTTGTGGAAAGATACGATGGTGGAAAGGTTTCTAATATCTTTGCTTCACCCTCCTGCTCATTATCTCCGGTAAAAAGCATGGAAAATTCACCGTACTGCAGGCGCAAAACCACAGAAGCATTGTTAACATTTTCATCGACAAAAGGTAATGTTGGATGAAGAATGGATCCTTTAAGCCTTTTGCCAAAATCGATCGTCTGCCCGGCTCTGGCAAGATGATATTTGATCTTATTTCTTTTTATAAGATCAAGGAATCTTCGATACGTTTGGGAATCATAATTAAACCCCGGGTCAAAAACAGCCTCAACCTTTATCTTGCTAAGCACCGGCGGTAAGCCTCCCAGATGATCTTCATGCGGATGGGTAAGGATCACCAGATCCAATTTGCGAATGCCGTTCTTTTGCAGGAATGGGACAATTACCCTTTCGCCCATTTTTCTCTCTGCCCCATCGATCAGGATCTTTTCCCCGCTCGGGTTTTCCAGCAAGATCGCATCACCCTGCCCCACATCGAGCACTGTTATTGTTAAACCGCCAGTGGCCAAGGATAAAGCAGCTGTCCAGAGCAGGATCGAACAAACAATCAGGGAAACGACGGCAACCCTAAATTTAGTTGTCTTTGGCAACCTGCCGCGGCGAAGAATTTCAACCAGACCAGCTAAACCCAGATAATACCCAATAATAATTGGAAGTTTTGGTGGGGCTAAAAATACTTGGGCAAAAGGCAGGGAAGCCAGAGCAGTGATAATCCTGTCAGCAGCCCAGAGTAGGATTAGATTCGCTCCATTGACCAGTTCGCCCAGGGGGAGGAAAATCGCGCCCAGCACTGTTGAGATAAAGCCCAAAACAACTATAAAACCCACCCAGGGTAAGAGAATAATATTAGTAAGTATCCCTATCAATGAAGCCTGGCTAAAATGGAATAAAGTGATCGGCACAGAAACAAAAACTGGGGATACAGCAACAGAAAGAGTCGTGGCCACAAAAGTGGGGACAAAGGCCTTTAGCTTTTCTCCGATCACCGGCGCAACATAAACCAGTGAGCAGGTAGCGGCAAAAGACAGTTGAAACCCCACATCAAAGAGACATTTGGGATTAAATAACAGGATAATAAAAGCGGCAAGAGAAAGAGAAGTATAGACTTCCTTTTCCCGCTCAAAAAGCAGGCCGACCAGCATGATCTCAGCCATGATCGCCGCGCGCAGGATCGAAGGACCAAAACCAGTCATCAGGGCGTACAAAAAATTAACTATTGTAGTTATCAGCACTGCCAGCCAAAGCGGCAATCTGGCGGAGCGAACGATAATCAGACATACGCCAATGAGAATGCCCAGATGCATGCCTGAAGCAACTAAGAGATGAGCCACGCCAGCCCTTTTGTATGTTTCCTTGATCTCAACCGGCGTTCTTGACGCTTTTGAGCCAAAAACAATGCTAGCCAGCAAAGTAGCATAAGGTTCAGGCATGGTTTTTTGCGGCACAACGATCAATTTATTTTTTAGCAGAATACTGAGCCTAACCAGCGGGTTCCCCCCGCCCCTATGAAGTAATTCTGGAGGTGAACGAGTTGACCTTAGCTGACAATTTATCCCCTGGTTATTCAAAAAATCAGCGTACGACAGAAGTCCGGGGTTAACTAAACTCTCGAGGTCCTCGATTTTTCCTTTAACTTCAATTTTATCCCCATATTCAATCCTGCCTGCTTTACTCACAACCGAGATAAAGCCAGTTGCCTTTCGTTGGCCGACCTTATTGACTTTCAAGGTAAAAAACATTTTGTCATCGATAATCCTCGGCTCATCGCGGAGCTGACCAATGAGGCTTACATATTTATTCTTGGGAAAGTTGGAAACGTCGCTTTTGGAGGGAGGAAGGTTTCTGATCTGGAAATTTAATAGGCCAATCAATAAAAATAGTCCGAGGATAAGAAAATGAATCTTTTTCTTAAATAAAACGCCATAAGTTGTTGCTCCAAGTAAAAGAAAAACAAATAAAGATGAAAGCAAGATGGGAAAAAGCATCGTCCTGCCAATTACGATTCCCAGAATATATGCGATTGTGATGAAAATTAGTGGGCTCATTATTTATTTCTAAACCCTCACCCCTATAATCCCCTCTCCCCCTGGGAGA